>JAUQWR010000776.1 GCA_030835065.1 Candidatus Kapaibacterium sp. | reverse complement strand
ATCGACAGGTATAGATCACGTTCAAGACTTGGTAGGCAAAAAGTTGATGCTTGAAGCAAACTCTGCTGATTTTATTGCTTATATGAATGACGAAGGTGTTAAATTAAATTCTTGCATTATTTATCCTCACACTTATGGGATGGAAAAACTTATTTCAGGTGAGGTAGATGCCAGTACTGTATATTTGACAAGCGAACCCTACGAATTGCAAAAAAAAGGGATTGAGTATAATATTTTAAGTCCTGTAGCCGGTGGAATTGATTTCTATGGTGATTTGCTTTTTACTAGTAAAGAATATTATAAAAACAATCCTGATATTGTTGAAAAATTTCTCGAAGCATCGCTAATGGGCTGGGAATATGCATTGAAACATCAAGACGAATTGATCAATATTATTTATGATAAATATTCAAAAAGATTAACTAAAGACCATTTAAACTTCGAAGCAAATCAAACTAAAAAATTTATAATGCATGATTTTGTGAAAATTGGCTATAATAATAAGGGAAGATGGACTAATATTTTAAATATTTATAAAAAATATGGATTCGTTGATGAAAAAACTACTCTCGATGGATTGTTGTTCGAAGTTTATAAATCTGAAGGAAAACCCTATTTAAATGAGTTTACAATTTTTTTAATTAGTATAACTGTACTCATTAGCATTATTGTATTATTATATTTAAGACTGGTAAAAAAGTTAAGAAAAGAAATTAAAGACAAAGAAATAATTTATTCTGAATTAATATTGAATAGAGAGCAATATAAAATAATAAGTGAAAATATTAATGATGTAGTGTGGCTATTTGATCCTATTAAAAAGGAATTTCTATATATAAGTCCATCAATCAAACAACTTTTTGATATTGAACTAAGTGAAATATTAGAGAAAAAAAATTATGAATTTTTGAAAAGTTCTTTTTTCTATAATATATTTTCTTCAGAAGATAAATTCATTGTATTTGACTCAAAAAATAATTATCATGAAGAGTTTAATTATATTAAAAATGAAGAATCTAAATGGATTGATATTAATGCAAAATATTATGTTCATCCTGATAACAAACAGATACAAGTAATAGGTACATTTTCTGATATAAGTTATAGAAAATCTGTCGAAGATAACTTAATGAAGCAAGCAGGTTTTTTGGATACGATAATTGATTCATTACCGTATTCATTTTATGTGATCGACGCAAATGATTATACAATCATTAAATCAAATTCTAAAGCAAAAATTGATCATAAGAATAATAAAATAACCTGCTATTCACTAACACATAATTCCGATGCTCCTTGCGATTGTGAAGATCATGAATGCCCTCTTAGAAAAGTAAAAGAGAAAAAACAATATACTATACTAGAACATATTCATTTCGATGAATTTGGTAATGAAAAAATATTCGAAGTTCATGGCTATCCTATATTCAATGAAAACAATGAAATAGTTCAGATGATTGAGTTTTCAATTGATATTAGCAAAAGAAAAGAAATGGAAAATGCTCTTAAGGAAAATGAAAAACAATTCCATAAAGTGATTGAAAATCTTCCGTATTCCATGAGTATTATTACTTTAGATGGCACTATCTTATATGCAAATCAAAAGGCGTTTGAACTTTTTGAACTTAATTCCGAAGATGTCATCGGCAAGCAAATGGCTACCTTTTTCTGGATTAATCAAAATGAAAGAAACGAATGGATAGAAAAAATCAAAAATAGTGAATTAGTAAGTGATTTCGAAGTACAAGTCCAGACGCTAAATGGTAATAAGCTATGGATAAATATGAGCGGATTGATCATTAATTACAAAAATCAAACTTGCATACTTTCTACTCATCACAATGTAACAAATAGAAGAATCATTGAAGATGATCTTAGGAAATTATATAAAGCTGTTGAGCAGAGCCCTGTAAGTATTGTTATTACAAATCTAGATGGAAATATTGTTTACGTAAATCCTAAATTTACTGCTGTAACTGGTTATACAAAAGAAGAAGCTATAGGCAAAAATCCAAGAATACTGAAGTCTAATGAATCTGCTCCTGAATTATATAATGAGCTTTGGAAGTCTCTTCAAGAGGGAAGAGAATGGCGTGGTGTATTTACCAACGTAAAGAAAAATGGTGAATTGTATTACGAATCTGCTCAAATCTCTCCAATTAAAAATGATAATGGCGAAATAACTCATTATCTAGCTGTAAAAGAAGATATTACTGAAAAGAAGATGTTCGAAAAAGCCTTGATAGAAAGTGAAGAAAAACTTCGTACGATTATTGATACTTCGCCAGATACATTTGCTATAACAAATATTGATGGAAATATTCAGTATGTATCGCCACATGGGATTAAATTGTGGGGGTATGAATCGATTGATGAAATAAGAGGTAGAAATATACTTGAATTTGTTCATCCTAGCTATCATGAAAAAGCTATTTCAAATGTTAGAGAGATGTTTAATGGTAATATGACCGGGGCTGCAGAATATCTGATGATTCGCAAAGATGGTTCTACTTTTTATGCAGAAGCAAATGCTAATATCTTTAAAGATGCTAAAAATAATCCGAGTGGAGTTGTTTATATTGATAGAGATATTACTGAAAGAAAAATTTCTGAGCAATTAATTAAAGAAAGCGAAGAAAGGCATAGGAATCTTTTTAATACTTCACAAGAAGGCATTGTAGTGATTCAAGGTACTAAATTAGTATATTTCAATCCAATGATACTGGAATTGACAGGATATTCTTCCGAAGAATTGAGTACTGTAGATTTTATTGAGCTTATTCATTATATGGATAGGGCATTAGTAATGTCTAACTATATGAAAAGAATTTCTGGAGAAGAAGTAGAAAAACGATATCAATTCAGGCTCTTGATGAAAGATGGATCAAGCAAATGGGTTCAGCTGAGCGGTGTAAGAATGAAATGGAATAATATCGATTCTACACTTAATTTTATTAACGATATTAATGATTTGAAATTAGCTGAAATTGAGTTAATTAAATTAAACGAAGATTTACAAATTTCTAGAGATGAAATTGAAATTAACCTGCATCAAAAAAATGCTTTAATCGAAGAATTGACAGAAATTAAAGAAAAACTTGAAGTTACTAATTCTACAAAAGATAAATTCTTTTCAATTATTGCCCATGATTTACGCAATCCTCTGGGTAATTTTAAAGAAATTACTAAGCTTCTATATGATGAATATGCCAATCTTGATGAAGACGAAAGAAAAGAATTTATTCAAATGATTAAAGATTCTTCCAATCATGTCTATTCATTACTTGAAAATTTGTTAGAATGGTCTAGATCTCAAAGAGGCATGATACAGTTTAATCCGGAACCTGTCGATTTGTATGCTATTGTTTCTAATTGTATAAATATTCTTAGTCTCTCTGCAGATAATAAGAAAATCAGCCTTATAAACAAACTTGAACCATACACAATGGTCACTGCTGATGCTAATTTGATTACAACTGTTATTAGAAACTTAATTTCAAATTCAATTAAGTTTACTCCTGCTG
>JAUQWR010000775.1 GCA_030835065.1 Candidatus Kapaibacterium sp. | reverse complement strand
GTTTTCACGCTCCTGTAGAAGCACTAAGAGTGCTTGGCACTTCTCTTCAAAGATCTGAGCAAGCAAGAGGATTGCTAAATGTTGTATTTATGCGCCATGGAGTTTCTATTCCTGTCAAATTACCTGATGTATCAACTAAATCATTAGCACAAAAGTATATTGGGCTAGATATGGAAAAATTGAGAAAAGACAAAGAAAACCTACTCAAGAATGTTATTCCACAATGGGATGCAAAAGCAAAACAAAGACAAGGTACATTAATCGAGTATTAAAATCGACATTCAGAATAAAAAACAGCTTTCAAAATATTGGAAGCTGTTTTTTTATGCAAAAGACAAATATTTATTATCTTGATGTTCATGGACATCATCATTCAATTCAATAGCCGATTTTGCTTCCTTATCCAAAAATGTTTCGCCATTAGCAACAGCAATTAAAGCTCTAATTAATTCGGAATAATCCGAAAATTTAGAAACATAAGCGGAAGCACCTTCAAACAAGCATTTGCGAATAATCCAAGATTCAATATGGCCGGAATAAATAATAATTTTAGATCCGATTTTATTATTGATAATTCTTTGCAAAGCACTCATACCATCGATAAAAGGCATATTAATATCAAATATTCCAATATCAAAATCTCTATTAAGAGCCATGTTAATCAAATCGCGTCCGTTATTAGCAATACCGACAATTCTAAAATTCCCGGCATTTTCGATTGTATTAGAGATCAATTTAGCAGTAACAGGATGATCTTCGGCTAAAATTACTCTAATAGGTTTTATTATTTTCTCGTTATCACCGGAATAATTATAAAAGAGCATAAAAAACCCCCGCTGCCCAAAAATATTCAGCAGCAAATTAAAGAAAAATTGAAAATAAAAAAATGCTAATGCGCGGAACTCTCACCTATTTAGGCATTATTGCCTTCTACCTCATCCATCAATAAATTCATACAAAATTGATCAAGATAAGCCCCTCCATTATAGACAGTAATAATTGCTTCTATAATAGTATCTAAATCTGTCAATTTTGTAATATATCCCGAAGCTCCTTCGTTTAGAGATTTCTTGATTATCCATGCTTCGGTATGCCCGGAAAGTATAACAATTTTTACTTTAGGATTAAAAGAAAAAATTGTTTCCATCGCGCTTATACCATCTACAAATGGCAGATTTATATCCATTATGATTATATCTACCATTTTATGCTTTGCAAGTTCTATAATATCTCTACCGTTGTCGGCTACACCGACAACATCGCAGTTGCCCGATCGCTCTATTATTGCTGTAATCAATTTTGCTGTAATTCTATGATCTTCAGCCAATAGTACTTTTATCCTCTTTGCTCCTCCGTATTGTTGTGTGCTTGTATCCATGTCATTGTCTTTTTTCGTAATTTTTAATTCGTTAAAGTAATTGTCATTTCACTTCTTGACAAATTTAATACTTTCATCTTCCTTTTGAAATACCTTCAAATACGTAATTTTTATTATACCCAATTTTACGTAGATTATCAGTAAGTTTACTGAGTATTTATACGTACTTTTACGTACTCATTATAGAATATATGAATTTTTAATTCATATTATTAGTCAAATTTGAATAACCTTTCAGTTTAGCTATCGAAATTGAATAAAAAAAAATGCCGTTAAAAATTTTAACGGCATGTTTTGAATTGATTGTTGTGAGTTTAATTCAATTCATTTTTAAATAAATTTCTTTCAAAGACTAAACGTACAAGAGATACTGTTGATTTAACACCCAATTTTGTCATTATATTCTTCTTATGGGTTTCCACAGTACGTGGGCTTAAATATAGCTTTTCGGCAATTTCTATTGCCCCCATATCCTGACAAACTAGCTTCAGTATTTCTTTTTCTCTATCAGTCAGCATTTCAATCATTGAGCCATCCACTGGCACAAAATCATTTGATTCGCCTTCGCCCAAAAACACTTGCATGCACTCTTTGCTAAAATATTTTTCGCCCTTGAGCACAGTTTGAAGAGCCTCTACAATTTCCTCAATCGAAGCAGTCTTTGTAAGATATCCCGAAGCACCTGATTTCATTGCTTGCGAAATAATATGCTTGTTAGTCATTGCAGATAAGAATACAATCTTTATATTTGGATCGAGCTTGTGCACTTCTTTTGCCGTCTCTATACCGTTCATTTCAGGCATTAGTATATCCATAAGGATTAGATCTACATCTGATTCCTTTACTGATTCGATTACTTCTTTGCCGGTACGAACTGAACCCACTAAACGCATATTAAAAAAGTTTGCCAGATAACTCTGCAATAGCTTTGCCACTAATTTGTGGTCGTCTGCTATTAATATGTTAAAGAATCTTGTCAAAAGTTCTTCCATTTCTACACCATGAAGATTAAATTGTGAAGATGAATGTGAAATGACATGTCAAAAATAATACAATTTTTATCAATTTCAAACTTTTTTTTAATTTTTTCGTAAATTTACCATAAGTATTTATACTTAAATATTTTAATGTATTTCACTTCAATTTATATTCATTTCTATTTAATTGTTTAGCTTTTCACTTTCAATCATTTTATTCTACTATTATCTCTTACACTGCTTTTTGTAATTCATATACTTAGTTATTTTATCATTAATAATTATCATTATTTTCTAATAATTATTTACAATATGCTAAATATTAATCCCTTATTTTAATAGGAATTTTTACTTCAATTAACTTTATTCTTTAAATTATTACTTATACTTGATTTCTGAGAGAAGACTTTCTTTTTCATATTCAGAAAGTCTTCTTATGTTCAATTATTTAGATTTTATGTTAATTTTTTATTACATTATTTTAACAAGCATCTTTAATCATTAATTTGGATCAAATTAATACTTTTCCTGTCATTTCTTTTGGAATTTCGAGTCCCATTATTTTTAAAACTGTTGGTGCAATATCTGCTAAAACTCCATCAACAATTCGTGGGATATCATTATCTACGACAATACATGGCACTGGATTCAATGAATGTGCTGTGTTAGGGCTTCCATCCGGATTGACAGCATAATCAGCATTACCATGGTCTGCAATAATTATACTAGTATATCCATGATTTTTTGCTGTTTCAACAACTTCCTTCAAACATTCATCAACTGCAGCAACAGCTTTCTGTATTGCTTCATATACTCCGGTGTGCCCTACCATGTCGCCATTTGCAAAGTTGAGACATATAAAGTCTATTTCTTCCTTCTCAAGTTCTTTTACCAATGCGTCTTTTACTATATATGCACTCATTTCAGGTTGCAAGTCGTATGTTGCTACTTTGGGAGAATTTATTAAAATACGACTCTCATTTTCAAATACTTCTTCTCTTCCACCCGAGAAAAAGAAAGTTACATGGGCGTACTTTTCTGTCTCTGCTATTCTTAATTGTTTCTTTCCAGCTTTAGAAATAATCTCTCCTAGAGTATTAGTAACATTGTCTTTATCAAATACAACATTAACTTTTTCGAAACTGTCATCATATCTCGTCATTGTATAATATTCGAGATTCATTTTTTTCATTTCATGCTCTGGAAAATCTTTCTGAGTAAGTGCAACTGTAATTTCTCTCAATCTATCAGTTCTAAAATTAAAGCATAGTACCACATCACCTTCTTTAATTTGAGCAATTGGGTTACCCAAATCATCAATAATTGCAGTTGGCTCGATAAATTCGTCTGTAATTCCATTACTATACGATTGTTCTATTGCTTCTACAGCACTTTTATTCTTGTTGCCGATACCATTAACAAGCAAGTCATAACCACGTTTCACTCTTTCCCAACGCTTATCTCTATCCATAGTATAATATCTGCCACAAACACTTGCAATCTTGCCGGCAGAGTTCTTCAAATGATTCTCAAGATTACTTACGAATCCTAGTCCACTTCTGGGATCAGTATCTCTACCATCGGTTAGTGCATGTATATATATGTTTTCTATTCCGTAGTCCTTTGCAATATCGCACAGTTTATATAAGTGTTTATCTGACGAATGCACTCCACCATCAGAAACTAATCCAATCAAATGCAGATCTTTATTATTTTCTTTTGCATACGAATAAATTTTCTTTATTTCAGGATTATCTACTATCGAGTTATCTCTTATTGATAAGTTAATTCTTACCAAATCCTGATAAACAATTCTTCCGGCACCAATATTCAAATGCCCAACTTCTGAATTGCCCATCTGTCCATCTGGCAAACCTACATTTTCACCGCAAGTAAGTAATTGAGAATGAGCATAATTTTGTAATAAAGATTTATAATATGGTGTGTTTCCTTGGTTTATAACGTCAGAGTGGCTTCCATCGCCAATACCCCAACCATCTAATATAGCTAACAATACTTTTTTCATATTCTACCTTTTTATAATTTAGTACACGCTAAAACGGAATTATTTTGATTTGATTGTTAAAAAAAAAGGATTACATCAAAAACTAATGTAATCCTAAT
>JAUQWR010000774.1 GCA_030835065.1 Candidatus Kapaibacterium sp. | reverse complement strand
GCAATTTTAATAATAATATTTGCTGTAGTTTTGCCTATCAATACACTTTCTGCAGTCAAAACAAACAAATCCGTACAAGATAGTTTGTTTTTATCTTTTATTGAAGAGATTATTGAACTAAAGCACATAACCAATTCAGATACTATAAATATTAATTGCATCGATCTTTCCTTTTGCAACAAATTAGATTACCTGCTTTCGAACGAGCATATCAATAAAAGGCTAAATGCTTTGCTTTTTCAAAATCCAAGCGAGCATAAAGGTGCTCAACTGAATGTAAGTAAATTCAAACTAAATCTTAATTACTTGTCTTTTGGAAAAGATTCACTTATTAGAGAATTCAGCACTGAGATTGAATCATATTTTAGAGCAAAAAACAATCAACTATACCCAATAAAGCCAAAGTTTAATTATTTTCGGGACAGTATTTCACGAGAAGATTTAAAGATAATTGACTCGGAGGAAAGCAGATTATTAAGTAAATCTGCAATACCCGAATCAGAGCTATCATGGTACGAAAAATATTTCGAACCGATAGCAATCACAGTAACGGCGGCAGCCACAGTAATTTTATTTTTCACATTAAGGTCCAAATAATGAAATACTCCGGTATTTCCGTATTTTCAGATTTCGACGGAACAATAATAAATCGAGATTTGGGCGATGAAGTATTTAAGCATTTCGCAGTATTCGAGCCCTACAACAGCATGCTAAAAGCTGGGGAAATAAAAATCAAAGAGTATTGGCAGACACTCTGCAGGCATTTACCAATTGATATAAATGAAGAAAAAATCAAACTATTTGCACTTGAATGTGCTGAAATTGATTCTAATTTTAAATCATTTGTTGAGTATTGTCAAATTTCAGGATTTGATTTCACGGTAGTTTCAGATGGTTTCAGTGTATATATAGATGCAATATTGAAGAAAGCAGGCGTAGATGTCAAATATTATTCTAACAAGCTCATTTTCAAAGAAAACAGTATTGAGCCATATTTTCCGGGTGCAACAGAATCCTGCACTTGCTTATGTGCATCATGCAAGCGGAATAGTGTAATCACAAATTGCCCGCCAGATAATATTATAGTATTCATAGGAGATGGATATTCAGATTTTTGCGCAGCAGAGCATTCAGATATAGTATTTGCAAAAGGCAATTTAGCTGCGTATTGCAACAAAAACAGGATACCACACTATCCATTTACAAATTTTTTTGATGTGAAGCGTATATTATCAAATGCTATACAAAACAATAAAATACGCCCACGACATCAAGCATATTTAAAAAGAAAAGAAGCATTTGAAACAGAGTAAATTATTTTTTATTTGCGTATATTAAAAAAATCTCGTAATTTTGAAGTCTAAAGCAAGCCACTTTAGCTCAGCTGGTAGAGCAGCTGATTTGTAATCAGCAGGTCGGGGGTTCAAGTCCGTCAAGTGGCTCAAAGAAATCCGGTGATTATCATCGGATTTTTTTATATCCAAAATGCATCGATTTTCAGCACTTTACCAGCACACAAATACTAATCATTTGTATCTTTCATTATCTTAAGCAAATCAAAACGAAGTTGTCTCAAAAGTCGAATTGAGCCTCTTTCTAAATAAATGGCTTTTATAAATCCTCGTATTTATTTGTAGAGACAGCTCTTAGAACTGTCTCTACAATACATTAAAATTAGATTTGATCGATTTATATCATTTGAAACAATAGCTTTAAGTTATTCTCAAATGAAAACTATTTATTTGATTTCAATTCAGTCATACTAAACAATGCGCTCAGTTGAATTCCGGCAGCCAATAGCTTTTCAGGTCCGCCAGACTCTCTATCAATAACGCATAATGCTTTATCTATCTTAGCACCAAGCTTGCGGAGTTCCTCGACACTAATAATAATTTGCCCACCACTAGTTACAACATCTTCAATAATCAATACATTTTTATCTTTGATATCAATACCTTCTGCTAGCTTGCAAGTACCGTATTCTTTGGCATTTTTGCGAACAAAAACCATAGGAATACCAGTAATTAATGAAATAGCAGTAGCTACAGGTATTCCGCCCATCTCCAAAGCACCCAGGCAATCGATGCCATCAGGAATCATTTTCGACATTTCGGTGGCTATTTCACTTAATATTTCAGGGCGTGCTTCAAACTGATATTTATCAAAATATTCATTGCTTATCACACCGCTGCGAAGTAAAAACTCACCGGTTATATAAGCATTGTCATAAATCTTTTTAGCTAATTCTTTGCGTTCCATAACTTAATTCTTCTTTATATATTTAAAATAATCTATCGGCAAATCAGCATAAATATATAGACTTACTGCCATAGCAGCAAGGCATTGATTATATTCTTCAAATACAATTTTTTCGAAAGTATCGCTATCGGAATGATGATAAACAAAATATTTGCCTTGATCATTAGTAGATAGGCTTCCACCCGGGTAGCCCAATCTCATCATAGGACCAATATCTACACCACCACCTCTATTATCAACAACTAAATCTTTATTGATTAATTTAAGTATTGGCTCCATTTGCTTCAAAATTTGAAACAAAGATGAATCGCAAGTAAATCTGACTGCAGATGGAGCAAAACATCCGGAATCCCATTCAAATACCAAAGCATGAGGTTCATCACCATGCTGAGCAGCATAAGCTTTACCGCCACGTGCACCATTTTCTTCATTAGCCCACATTACCGAGCGAAGAGTACGTTTTGGAGCAAGTCCCAAATCTTTCAATATTTTGATAGCACCCCAAGATGCAATACAAGCAGAAGCGTCATCATGAGCACCAGTACCTAAATCCCAACCATCAATATGCCCACCGAAAGCAATAATTTCTTCAGCTTTTTCGTTGCCACGAAGCTCACCAAGTACATTATAACTCAACACATCAGGCAAACTCTCACTTTCTAGGGTCAATGACATTTCCGGACTAATACCTCTATCTTGGAGTCTTTGAAGCAATTCAGCATCTTCGATAGAAATAGCTCCATGTGGAATTTTTTCGACTGTATCTGCATATACCATCATTCCTGTATGTACAGAAACCAGATTTTGTGGAGTAACTGAGCGGGTCAAACTGGCAATTGCACCTGCCTGAGCTGCATTAATAGCACCAACAAATCTAAACTGAACTGCTTGCCCATAATTTTTGAAAGGTACATTATATACAACAATTCTACCTTTTGCTAAGTCTTTTTTTGCAGCCAAATCATCAAATCCATTAACGACTAAAACTTTAGCCTTTATTCCACCTTTTGGTGTAGAAATGCTACCACCAAAGGCAAGTACCGGTATTTTATGTTTCCATGGGCTAGTCATAATGCATTCTTCTTTGCCTCTCACCCAATGTGGTACCATTACCGAATCAGTACGAACATTATCCAGCCCGTCGTTTTTCATTTCTTTTACAATCCAACGAATGGCATTTTCAAGATTTTCAGAACCAGAAAGCCTATGCCCAAAAACATCACAGACGTATCCTAAATTTTTGTATGAACTCGAATCGCTCATAACCTTAGAAATAATCTTCTCAGCTATGGGTTTATATTTATTTATAATAAATTCTTGATTGACTTGCGCATTCAAATACATTACGGAAAGCACTAACATCATTATTAGTATAAAACTTTTCTTCATATCCAACTCCCTAAATTTCATTTAGACAAAATTATGAAAAATATCTAAATGTTTTGCTGCGAATTTTATTCCTCAGTTCAAATTTTCTTGGAAAATATCTGATAATTTTCTAAATTTAGTAAATGTTTTTTAAGGATTTGATTATGAAACAATTCACATTATTTATTATACTTAGTTTAGCAATTTGTAGTTGCAAGCTTTATCAACAAAAAGATATAAGAAATTATACTAAAACAAAACCACCATTCGATCTATTTGATACAAGTAGAACTATACCAATTGAACAAGTTATTATACAGAATAATATTGATTTTGAAAAATCTAAGTATTTTGATTTTATTGAAGTTAAAATTGACTATCCAAATCGTTTAACAAAAGATCAAGTCAATCAAGAGTTACGAAAATTAGCCGCAAGTTTAGGTGTAAGTTTAATCACAAATGTAAGTTCGAGATTATCGATTTCTAATGAATCCTCTTCAACTCCCGATTATGAACCGATTTCATCACCAAGTGGCACTTTGGGGACAGGTTCTCCTACAATTAGAGCTAATAAACCGCCCACAACAATAATCAAAAAAATTTTAATCTACTCAACAATAATTGAAGCCGTCTTTTTAAGATTAAAAGAATAAATATTTTTTTAACTAGTAATGTAAATGATTACTAGTTATATTAGAATTAAAATAATAATAATCAATAATATTTGTTGATACATAATATTAAACATTATAGTAATAATTAATGCATTTTACTAATGTATTATCAACTTTTCTATGTATAATTTTAATTTTATTCTTACCTTGTATCTAAACAGCTAAATTCTATTCCAAATTTTATTGCAAATGATAGAATAAAGGAATATAAATATTTATTAATTATTGAAATACAGTCCAATAAATGCAATTTAATACTCTACCTTTAGAAGCAAGTGAATTGCAATTAATCGGTATTATTTCTTTTGAAAAGTACTTTCAAAAACTTTAAAAGGGATAATCATAATCGAGTTCAAGAGCTGTTTCTAATATTTTTAGTATTGAATTGTGACAAACAAACTTATTCTAGCCGAACAATTAATAATTACTGAGAATATTATTGAAGGCTATGTCAATTCATTAACTGAGTTTGCAAAATTTATACAAATACAATATGGGAATATCAAAGCATTATATCCAATTGAATTAATTGAAATAGTCAAAGCTAGGGCACTCCAAATTTACAATATTCAAAATATTTAGATGATTATAAGTCCATCTGCAATATGTTTTAATGTATTGGAATACAATTGGTGTTCTCCTTGGAGAACTCTTTCGGCGAGAGTTTCAGGACTATCGTCAGGGAATACAGGAACTTGAATCTGAGCTAAAATTCTTCCTCTGTCATATTCAGAATCTACTAAATGAATAGTAGCACCGGATATTGTTTCTTTTGCTTCAATAACAGCTTTATGTACATTAATACCATACATACCATGCCCGCCAAACTTTGGCAGCAAAGCTGGATGAATATTAAGTACTCTGCCATTAAATGAATTAATTAATCGAGCATCGACCATTTTCATATAGCCAGCAAGAACGATAGTATCTACATTATGAGATTTCATAGTATTGATAATTTGATCTGTGCAATTCCCAGGATGGGTCTTATCGCTGATATGAAAAGCAGGAATTCCTTCTTTAGCTGCTCTTTCGAGAGCAAAAGAGCTAGAATTATTAGAAACAACACAGCACAATTCAGCATCAATCAAATTAGATTTGACATTATCGATAATTGCTTGCATATTAGAGCCACCATGCGAAGCTAGAAATCCGAGATGAAGTCGAGGCATATTACAATTGTTTGGAATATTTATCTAAAAATGTTTTTTCTTCTTTAGTAAGCGAATCTTTACCAGAATTGAATATTTTTTCGAGAATTTCATTCAATCTCTCTTCATTTTCGCTAGGATTATCGCTTAAAATATCATACTCATCATTATATTGAGAATAAGCTTTTTGCAATTGAGCAGCAGAAATCATAGCCAATTTTAATTCTTCAGGTTTAGGAATATTAATAATTGTTTCCTGATTTTTTATTCTTCGCTTATTAATAATTTTCTGCATATATGATACTTGGAAATATGTAACCAAGCCCGAACCGATACCAAAAATACCAGAAGCTATAGATGGAAGTACAGAATAGAATCCATTTTCGATAGTACCACTCACTTTATATAAAGTCCATGCGCCTAAGCAGAACAAAGCAAAAGCCCAAGTTTTGAGATTAAACATTGGGAACAAATTATCTTTTGGACGGAGCAAGGTTTGGAGGGTAAGTACAAAAAAAGCAATTCCCTCCATACCGGCAATAATTACATTTTGCTGCCAAAAAGCTAGAGTAAGTACAATGCCTTGAAGCGCAGCAATCAAAAACAAAAGTATCGGATATAAAAATTTATTAAGATAAAATTCAAGTTTTGGAGATACAAAATAGAAAACAATAAAAAATAAGATTATAGATTCTAAAGCTCCCGAAGCAAACGGGAAGCTGATAATTCTCCAAGCTTGGAATTGAGTGATAACCCAAACAGGGTTAAGTGCCAGATAATAATCAAATGCACCATTAAATGCTAAATTCAATAAATAAACAAGTAATACAACGAATGGCATTACTTTAGAGAAAGTCAATATTTTAGACCAAGATTTCATTATTTCAAAGAATCCAATAACTTATCGAAAGATTCAATATCAATATTTTCATAAAAATCTTCGTTAATAGCAACCATAGGAGCTCCGCCACAAGCGCCCATACATTCGACTTCTTCGAGAGAAAAAGTACCGTCTTGAGTAGCTTCCATGTGTCCGATGCCTAATTTTTCTTTTGCATGTTCGTAGATTTTATCGCCATTTCTAAGCATGCAAGACACGTTGGTACACACTTGAACATGGTGTTTGCCCATTGGCTTTTTATGATACATAGTATAGAAGGAAGCAACTCCTTCAATATGGGCAAGCGGAAGATTTAATAAATTAGAAATATATTGCATTACTTCGGGAGAAATCCAGCCCCATTTTTTTTGAGCCATCCAAAGAGCTGGCATCAAAGCAGCCTTAGGCTCAGGGTATTTAGTTTTAATCTGTTCCAACTTTTCAATTTCTTCTTGAGAGAAAGCTATATCCATCATATCCTCAAATTATCTTTAAAAAATCCGCTCTCAATCTATTAATAATAACACATTAAGACGCATTTAGTTTCTTTTTTAGAAAAATTCTTGCAAAAGCCCAATGCTTGAGAGTTGTAAGCAATTTATGAGCTTTAGATACTTTAATCTTCTTTTTGAATACATTAAACTCGTTTAGCTCGATTTTTTCGAGCAATCTATAATAAATTGCATCCATAATTTCGGCTGCAACTATTGTTTGTCTTTCGTCTGCGCGCAAAGCTTGACGTGCTTTATGATAATATTCCCTTACGCGCTTGGCTTGGAAATTCATCAACTCAATAAAGTTTTCGTTATATACTTCGTTGAATAAATCTTTTTCGGTATAACCAAAGCGCTCCATATCTTCTTTAGGAAGATATACATAACCTCTGTCTTTATCGATTTTTACATCGCGCATAATATTAGTAAGCTGAAGAGCATATCCCAAATTGATTGCATAATTTTTAGTCTCTTCATATTTATAACCAAAAATTTCTATGCTAATCAAGCCGACAACACTTGCTACGCTGTAGCAATAAGTTTTCAAATCTTCGAAAGTATTATATCGAGATTGAACTAAATCCCGACGGCAGCCATCGATCAAAGTGAGAAAGTATTGCTTAGGAATGGAGAATCTGTCGATTAAAGCGACAAAAGGAGCCATCAAAGGACTGGCAACATTCCCGGAGTATAGCTTTTCAATTTCTTGTTCCCACCAAGCAAGGCGTTCCATTTTTTTGGTTACCTGCTTTTGGTTGGTATTAGGCGAAGAATCCACAATATCATCGATATAGCTGCAAAAAGCATAAACCGAAGAAATAGCAGTTCTTTCGTCGCGTGGCAGCATCGAAAAAGAATACAAAAAATTAGATTTTTCGAGTTTTGGAGCTTCCACTTTTTCGTATTGCGCCAAATGCTCTTGAGTAATCATCTCCATTGTGTCCGTACCTTGAAAAATATCGACTTAATCATTATATTAATTATGTCAATTATATTTAATTTCGGCCTTTTCTCCAAAATATTTACGTTTAGACGTTTAGTCTTTTGAAGAATTTTTAATCCGCCATTGATTGTTAATACAATTTCTAGCTTGAGCCTAAAATTATCAATATAATCGACTAATTCAGCACCATTGTCAAACAATTCATAAGTGTAGTCATATAACTCACTTAAGCACTTATATAATTTAATAGAATTTTCCGAACTAAACAAATTATCAATTCTTAATCCATATTTGCTCAAATATGACTTGGGAATGAATTCTCTGCCATTAGTTCTATCTACTGATAGATCTTGCCAAAAGTTGGCAAGCTGCAATGCAGTACATATATTGTCTGATAGTGGAGCTGTTTTGCTGTTGTATAAGTCGAATAGTCTCAATACTATTTCGCCAACGGGATTTGCCGAATTTTGGCAGTAAGCCAGGCTATCTGAAATAGTATCGGCTTGAACAAAGTTGATATCCTGCAAGAACGCCTTTAATAGCTTTTGAAATGGTTCTGCCGGTAGTTTTTTTTCTTTTCGTGTTGCTGCTAATGCAATGAATACTGGGTTGCCCGCTTGAGCAATTGCATAATTATCATCAAGCAAATATTTTTCGAACAATTCCAGACCGGCAATAGCTTTGGATTTGCCAAATTCATGGAGATATTCATCGGCAATATCGTCTGCCAATCTTGAATATGCATAAACCGAGAAGAAGTGTTTTCGGAGGGATTTGGGGATAATAACAGAACCGACAGGGAAGTTTTCGTAATGCTTGAGTGCAATTTTTTTGCAAAAAATAAAGGCAGATTCGACGGAATCAACTTTAAATTTGCCGCCGTCGGGTTTTAATATTTCTTCGATATCTTTGGGTTCTAAAAGCAATAAAATCCAATGTTTATTAAGAGCAGTCTCAGAGTATAATCTAAGACTGCTTAAATTTATTAATAAGAAAGCGGAAGTTTAATTTTGAATGAGCAGTGCACTTCGTCGTGTGCAATAATATCTATCACGCCTAAATGCTCTTTGATTATAATTTCGGCAGTTTTTAGTCCGAAACATTTTTCTTTCAATAGTCCGCTTGCCATTATATCGTTTGAACAAGCATTATGTATTACTTCAATTATAGCAATATTATCATCTAATTGCAACTTCAAAGTAAGTTCTCTTCCATCAGGACGCTTAACTAATGCATTCAAAGAATTAAGAATCATTATGTTGAGGCATGAAGAAATTGCTTTAGCGTCGCATAATAAACCAACATGATCGCCGCATAAATCTAAAGTAAATTTAATTTTTTGCTCAGCAACATTCTCAAAATATTCCATAAATATTTTTTGAAGTATATCATTTAGCACTTCCTTCTTTTTCTCAATCTTGTGAGTGCGAGTATAAGAAAGAAAAGCATCTTTGATAATTTGAGTTTTTTCATATTTAAATTTGAAAAACTCAATCGATTTGCGAATATCAGCAGGGCTGGAATTATCACAAGACTTTTCGAGAAAATTAATATCATCTGATAGTAAGTTCGACAATAAATTCAAAGCTTTGTCCAATCCATCCATAATATTGTCTTTGGCATTACTTTCAGATTTGCGTTTTTCTTCTTCAATTTCATAAAGCGGGCGCAAGTCGAGCATAAATCCAACCTTGCCCATAATTCTCTTTTTATCTTGAAGCTGAACAGCAGAAAATCTTACAGGGATATCATCGCCATTGACGTCTTTAACTAGTTTTTCTGATGGAGTAACAACAATACCATCATCATCGGCAGTATTGAAAAACTCTTCAGGCATAAAATCATGGACAGCTGCAATACCAGGCTTACGCGAGTCATTCCAGCCAAAGATTTTCTTAGCAGATTCATTAAAAATCTGAATTTTTCCTTTGTTGTCTATCGCAATAATGCCATCAGCAGAGTTTTGAATAATTGTAGCATAAAAATCGTGTGCGTTTTTAAGTTGGTCTTGTAGTTTGTTGATTTCAGTAATATCAGTAGCAATTTCCATCACTAAAGAAACACCTTTTTCATCATAAGCAAGAGGAGTAGTATTGACTATGTAGTTTGCCTTTTCACCGCTAAGAGTAACACCGATTTGAGTAGAAATGCAGTCTTCGCCAGTTTGGAAAGTTTCGACAGCAGGGCAGTTTATGCAAGCTGTCTTCTTCTTTTTGTAGGCTTCGAAGCAAGTTTTTCCACGACTTTCGCCAAAAGTCTCTCTAAATTTTTCGTTAGAACGAATAATATTAAAATCTCTATCGATGACAGTAATATAACAAGGCACTCTCTCAAAGAGCAGGTTGTATTCTTTCTGCCATTGACCAAAATCTTTCAAATGAGTAGAAATTTCGATAACAAAATTGACTTTGCCATCGTCTTCGACAAGTGGAACAAAATAAACAGCGAAATTAGTAGTTTTACCATAAG
>JAUQWR010000773.1 GCA_030835065.1 Candidatus Kapaibacterium sp. | reverse complement strand
CCACAAGTGCCTATTTTCGAGCAAGAATGCATCTCCATGTTCTTTAGGAGTTATTGGATAATCTTTTGCCAATTGATGTATTTTAAGGTCAATAACATCAACTTCTACACCGCTGGGAGCTCTTTCTTCGGCTCTAACTTTACCAACTATAGTGACAGATGATTCTTGACTTAAAGTCTTAGCATCTTCAAAAATTTCTTCGCTTACTGCACCTTTAAACAAAACGCATTGAACCAAACCAGTCCCGTCGCGAAGCATAATAAATTGCAATTTTCCTTTACCGGTTTTGTTATAGACCCAACCATTCAATGTTATTTCTTGATCGATGTAGTCTTTCAAATTTTCGATATAAACAAAACTTTTGTATCTTGACATAATTAACCTACAATATATTTAATATTCGATTTCAAAAAAAAGACGAAAATAACAAAAAAAACTTTGAGATTCAACTAACTCTTATTAGAGGATTTAATAAATACTCTAAGCAGATTCTCAATTTCTTTAGAATTTACAGGTTTGGAGCTGCCCAAAAGGCTTACTCCATCAGATCCTTCGCTACTAATCATTTCATTATCATCTTCTTGCTTGCCATACATTAATGTAAATGCATAAGTAATTAGGAGAGAAAACTCTAACCCCAATGCAAAAAACACTAAAGAAGGTTGAGTGGAAGGAATAAATTTCAATCCACGAAGACCAATAATAATAATGAGTACAGCTGCACCTATATAAACAAATCCCAAGACAGTATTACTGTATTGAACAGTGAAATAGAATCGCATATACATAGTAATGCCATCATTTATGTGCAGCACTTTATAAAATATATTTGAATTGCGCCAAATCAATGCTTTGCGCAATGCCTTCAAATCTTCAATATTAATTTTCCATCTGTCTGATAAACTATGAATTTCTCTAAGGCTTGCATTGATTATCTGATCAGATATTTCTTTGGGTTCTTCTTCTACAATTTGATTATATTGATGAAAAGCAATTTTTGTAAGCATATTTGCTATTTCTCTTTCAATTTTCTGTTTCATAAATACAATATTTGAAGGCAACAGACTTGTAATAAATATAGCCAATCCAACACCAAAAATAGTAGAAGGACTAAATAATGAAGTAATTGGTTCG
>JAUQWR010000772.1 GCA_030835065.1 Candidatus Kapaibacterium sp. | reverse complement strand
TAGGAGTATCAACCATACCAGGTTTGATTGTAATCACTTTAATCTCGCTGGTGCTTAGTCTGTTTCTAAGACCTTGAAGGAATAGAGAAACAGCCCCTTTTGCACTACCATAAAGATAATTACTTTGGCGCCCTCTATCGCCCGCAACAGAAGAAATAACAGCTAATGTACCTTTACCACGAGATTCGAAATACTGAGAAGCAACAGTAGATAAAGAAATAACACTTAAGCCATTAATATTAAATTCTGTTATTGCGTCAAGATAATTATCCTGCATTTTATGTTGATCTGGCAAAGTGCCGTGGGCAATCAAAATAATATCAATTTGTCCAAGTTTATCGGCAGCATCAGCGATTAAATTGCTATGCTCATCAAAATCGAGAACATCAAATTCTTTGATAAAAACATTAACATTGTATCTAGTCTGAAAATCTTCGCTAATTGCAACCAATCTTGAATACTTTAGGTCAGTCAAATACATTGAATCACCATCTTTTGCAAATAGCTTAATAGTTTCCTGAGCAATTGCAGAAGCGGCACCAATGACCAATATTTTTCTCATATTTTATCCATTAAACAACAAAATATTCTACAAATTAAAAAAACAAATTCTAAATAGAAAATTTTTTTATAAATATTTTTAATTTCACACAACTAAATATAATTTTAGCAAAAACTTATCTATATTATTCATAAAAGATTTATAAAAAAGCTAACTAAAATTGTTAAAGCAATTGATTAATAATTACTAATTTTAATTAAAAAATAAAGATTTTTATTTGAAATATTTTTATAATTTTGTAATTGCCAGAGGATTTTTTTTCAAAAAAATAGATGGGCTTAGGAAATGGATATATTGATAATTAGCGTGGTATTAATTCTTTTAGTAGTAATATTAAGAGTGGCATCACAGTCCATATTCGATAAATGGAATTCCTCACAGCCAATAATTGAACCTCAAAATCCATACGTTAACTCCACACCAAATATTGCAGTTCAAACTCCAAAAGTAAGCAATAATAATGCGAAGACTAACTCTTGCGAAGACGAGGATGAATTAGCGGCAGTGATGGCGGCTACTGCTTTTATTATGACCAACAAAAGGTATAGGATAAGACATATCAGATTTATTCAAAATTCTGATACTACCAGCTGGGCTATTGTCGGAAGACAAACTGTTATGAGTTCTCATAACGTTAAGTAACTATTGTTTAAATAAAATGAATGATTGACATGACAGACTCATTTTCATTTGCGATGTTAGTTTATGGTATCGGTGCCATAATTTCTTTCTTTGTTGTATTTGTGATTAAAGCTATTTATTTAGCTTTAAAAGCAGGTAAATCTAATAAATAATATTTGTAACAAACTTGATTTAGTAAAATGAATTTTGATAACATTTTAAACTTGTTTCAGGGTATAGCGACCTTAGTAGATTCTGAACCTACTATCGCAATTGGCAGAATAGGATTAATTATCCTTGGTGGTCTTCTTATCTATTTGGGTAAGAAAGAAGTTTTAGAGCCATTATTGATGATTCCAATGGGATTGGGTATGGCTTCTGTTAATGCAGGTGTACTTTTTTTAGAAGGCGGAAAGCACGGTACTTTATTTTTAGATCCGATCGTTTCCGATCCAACTCAATTAATGAATATTCTTCAAATAAACTTCCTACAGCCAGTTTATACTTTTACTTTTAGTAATGGTTTGATTGCTTGTTTGGTATTTATGGGCATTGGTGCTCTCCTTGATGTTGGATTTTTGCTTCAAAGACCTTTTTCAAGCATGTTTGTAGCTCTTTGGGCTGAATTAGGTACTATATTGACTTTCCCTATTGCTGTTGCTATGGGATTAAGTTTCAACGATGCTGCTTCAATTTCTATGGTTGGAGGGGCTGATGGTCCTATGGTACTTTATACTTCTTTGATGTTGTCCAAAAACTTATTTGTTCCAATAACGGTTGTGGCATATCTATATCTGGGACTGACTTATGGAGGATATCCGTATCTTATTAAGTTGCTTGTTCCCAAAAAAATACGAGCTATGTCTATGCCTAAAGAAAAGAATCCTATCAGAATTACTCCAGGCGAAAAATTAGCTTTTGCTGTAATTACTTGTTCGGTTTTGTGCTTACTCTTCCCTGTTGCAGCTCCACTTTTCCTTTCATTGTTCATCGGTGTTGCAGTTAGAGAATCTGGATTGACTCACTTCTACAACTTAATTTCTGGTCCAATCCTTTATGGCGCTACTTTCTTCTTAGGTTTGCTCTTAGGTGTTCTTTGCGAAGCAAATACTATTTTGAATCCTCAAATATTCAAATTGTTGATTCTTGGTATTTTAGCTCTGTTGATTTCAGGTATTGGAGGTATTATCGGTGGTTATATTATGTATTTTGTAACTAAAGGTAAATTTAATCCTGTAATTGGTATCGCTGGCGTCAGCTGTGTACCAACAACCGCCAAAGTTGCTCAAAAATCGGTAAATGAAGTAAATCCTCAAGAAATTATTTTACCTTATGCTTTAGGTATTAATATTAGCGGTGTGATTACTAGTGCTATTTTAGCTGCCATTTATGTTACATTATTGACAGCTATGAAATAGTGTTTATCGAAAAACCATATATAAAATTCTGGATTTCAGGAGCGGTTACTTCATTCGCAGGAGTGTTCATAGCCAAAGTAATCGCTCCAATTATCCAAAATCCTAAAATTGCTGCTTTTACTAACTTGTTTGGTCTTATTATCGCTTTTGGCGGGCTATATTTTATCATTTATGCCGTAAATAAACGTCTTAGAGATAAAGCTAAAGAACAAAATGAAGATAACAATGCCAATTGATTTTTCTAATCTTTGCTTCGAAAGACTGACAAATCTTAAATCTCCTCTTTTCGATCAGGTTATTGATATATATAATTACTCATTTCCTGATTCTGAGCGCAGACCAATTAATTATTTGATTGATTATTTAAATAAAGATATTTCTCATCTTTATATCGTTCGATCCGAAACTATTGTATTGGGATTGGCTCTATTCAATAATATCCCCGATTCAGATTTTGTATTATTCGATTATTTAGCTGTTAATAAAGATTTTCGTTCTTCTGGTATTGGCACTTTTATTATAAATGAATTAGTCAAAATGACTTCTAATAATAATAAATATCTACTTTTAGAGGTCGAGCATCCCAACTTTGGATCTAACACACAAGAACGTATCAATAGACTTGAATTTTATAAAAATTTTAATCCTGACATACTTAAAGATTATTACTATGCTTTGCCTGATTTTACTGGAGATGGAGAGGTAGAAATGATTCTACTCATTATGCCGGAATATAATAGTCGTAAAATCGATAAAAATGAACTGGATAAATCCATAAAACATATATATTTAGATTTTTATAAACGCAAACTTGATGATAAAACTTTAAATAAGATTCTTAATAATAATGAAGAAATAATCTTATACAAAGATTATAAATAATCGAATGCTTTGTCTTGCTCAACTTCTGCTTCAATAATCCTCCATATTTTCTGACAAGGGAAAGAATTATTATGAAGCTCTTCGCCTAAAATAACTGAATCAATACCGTATTTTAAAACATTTGGACATTCCAGCAAATCTTTACTATTATATATTCCATCCGAAATAGTAATTTTCAATCCTGAATCCATTGCAAATTTAATCATGTAATTAAAATCAAAAGGTGGTTTCTCTTGAGAATTATTAAGAGTGTTATAAGCAATTCTATTTCCACCAAGATTT
>JAUQWR010000771.1 GCA_030835065.1 Candidatus Kapaibacterium sp. | reverse complement strand
AGTGATTTTTTCACTACAAAAAAAGCTCCCTTCGGGGAGCTTGTGTGTTTGATTAGAACTAGCTTCTTTAAAATATTAAGCTGCTCTTTTCGTTGAAAATATATTTGTTTAACCTATGTTTTGAATAAGATATGAAAAAATTAATCGGCTTGCTAAGTTTGCTTTTATTTGCAAATGTTGCTATGGCTCAAACTGTTACCTTTTCCGATATTAAAGAAAATTCTGCGACTGCAACTATTACCCTTAACGAAAAAATCAAAACTAATATTTTTATCAAATTGGGGAATGCCAGCCTTCCAAGTGTAGACGATAAGTCTATTAAGAAAGATGAAAAGAATATCCCAAGCTTGATAAAATCATTGAATGCGAATGAGGCTATTGCTATTATTCAATTGGATAATGGAAAGAAAATTGCAAAACTCGAAAACCTTCAGGCAGGCGTTAAGTATTCAATTGTTTTGGCTAACGACAAGATTAAAACTAAAGAATTTACTTTTTCTACATTGGCTGCAGAGCCAAACAAACAATCCAAAACAATTGGTTTTAAGAATGTAACAAGCAATTCTATGGAATTAGTTTGGATGAAAGGCAATGGCAAATATTCTTTAGTAGTTGCTTCTAAAGAAAAAGAGCCGGCTGCTCCTCAGGATGGAAAATCATATAAAGCTTCGGATGTGTTTGGTACTGCCGGATCTAAAATTGATGCTGAAACTTTTGTAGTGTATTCAGGAAAAAATAATTTCTGCAAGGTAAATAATTTATCTTCAGGAAAATATTTCTTCCGTGTTTTTGAGTTTAATGGCGAAAGCGAAACATCAAATTATAATTTGAGTAAAACTGACGGTAATCCAAGATTTAAAGCTACAACAATTGCTGCTCCAAAAGCTCTTGCTGCCAAAAATTTAATTTCAGGCGGATTTACTGCCAATTGGACAGCAGTTCCAGGTGCAAAATCTTACGAAATTCAAGTGGCTTACGATCCTGATTTTAAAGATGTGGACGAAGCATATAATATTGCAGATGTAGGCGATATTACTTCTATTGAAATTGTAGAATTGAAAACAGATAAAAAGTATTATTTCAGAGTTCGCACAGTAGGTGATCAGTCGAAGAGTGAATTTTCGAATGTAATTAAAATCGAATAAAAAAGTCGGATTAATCCGGCTTTTTTATATAGAAAAAAAAGATTAAAATTAGATTAAAATATGATTACATGTTTTCAATAAACAGAAAAATTCACCAAAAAAAATAAAAAGTGGCTTGCTATTTGAAATTAAATTGTTTATTATTATAAGTATAGTTACGTACAAAATTAATTATTTGTAAGTAGCTACCTAAATTAATTGGAAATGTTTTTTCTGTTAATTATGGAGTTAAACGGAAAAAATGTTAGAATTTACACGCAATATTTACAATTTAAGAAAAAAAATTACGTAATAATACTTAATGTAGTAGCAAATTACGGAAATGTGGCGCGGATTGCTTATAATAGAAAAGCAGTAGAAAGACAAGAAACGGAATTTAAACTAAGCGGAAAATATATGGAAATAATTGATACGCATTTACTTACAAGGGATTGCAAAGGCTATCAAATAAATTAATCTAAACCATCCTGCTCGCCAAAAGCAAGCTAGGGTGTTATTTTTTTTGTAGAGATGAACTATACTATTTTTATTGTTAATTGTTTATTAACCATTTAGGAGCAACGCTATGAAGCGTTATCTATCTATTATGATTGCGATGCTGCTCTGTTTGATTTTGAGTACGGCAGAAATGTTTGCTGCTGCACCAACAATTCAAGCTCGCTACGTCGCTTTCACTAATGTCGCTCAGAATACCATGACCGTAAATTGGATTAATGGTAACGGCGCAAAAAGAATTCTCGTTGCTACTGCAGAAGCTACTCCAGACTGGGCATCAGTCAAGACTGCTTTAGCAGGTACAACAACTGAATTCAACGACGTAAATGGTAATCTTACTGCAGGTACTATCCAGAATATTACTGGTATGCCTAATTATAAGGTTATCGACGTCCTTTCAGGCTCCGCTCGCACTATTGGTCTAACCAATTTAGTAAGCGGAACTACTTACTCATTCTATGTGTTTGAGTATAATACTAATGGCGGTGTAGCTTATTGCACAACGCCTGTTGGAACAAATAACCCACGTTCGAAAGCTACATTATTCTCTGTGCCTAATATTGCAAACTTGGCAGTATCTGGCTATGGTAATGATTATATTGGCGCTGATTGGGATGATGCATCACCTATCGACTATTATGAAGTCGAACTTGACGATGTTTCTCCTTTTGTTGGTGCATTAGCTGCTTGGACTCAAGTGGATGTTGGTCCGGTTTCTAATTTTGACTTTACAGAACTTACTCCTGGCACTACTTATTCATTCCAAGTACGTGCAGTGAAAAATAATCAATATGGCAATTGGGCTACTGTTGCTGGACAAGCTTTAGATGCAAATTTAGCTCCAGATATCACTGGCACTGTCAATCCAGCTGGCTGGACTGAAGGCGGCGCTGCAGTTGCTCTTTTGAACGCTACTCCAAATATTACTGATGGTAATGACGTTGATGCTGACTATGATGATTATATGAATCAAGTTGTATTAACTATTACTAATGCTGAAGCTGGCGATGCATTAAATGCTGTTGCTTCTGGTAATATTTCAGTAGCTGGTAGTGGAACTACTACTCTTACTCTTTCAGGCGAAACTACTCCTGAAGAATACGAAGCTTTCTTAGCTGGTGTTACTTTCAATGCTTCAGGCGATAATCCTGATGTTTATGGAACTAAACCAACTAGAAATGTTACTATTGAAGTAAGAGATTATCATAATGACGTTGATGGTACTCCATTATCAATTAATATCGGTGTTACTGACGTTAATGATAATCCTACTTTAACATCAGCTGGCAACCTTGGTGGTCCATTCTTAGAATCTAATGGAACTCCAATCACAGTTGCTAACGATTTTGTAACTGGAGATGTTGATGATCAAAACTTGCAATCAGCTACAATCACTATTACAGATCCATTTGCTGGTGACGTATTAGCATGTGCTACTCCTGGTGCTTTGGTTGCAAACTATGTTTATCCAACATTAACTTTGACTGGTGATGAACCACTTGCAACATATCAAACTGCTTTGAGAAGCATTACTTATTCATCAACAAGCGATAATCCAACAGATTGCGGTGCAAATTCTGACAGAGTTATCGAATTTGTTGTGAATGATGGTGGATTGTCAAGTACTCCTGCAGTATCAAAGACTGTTTCTATAACAGATGAAAATGATGCTCCAGTTTGGACTGATGTCAATAAAGGTGCTTTTGCAGCTATCGATGAAGATAACGTAAGCTCTGCTGGTACTTTAGTATCAACATTAATCGGCACTGCTATAACAGATGTTGATGGTGCTTGTGCTACTAAAGGTATTGCAGTATATACTGAAACTTCTCCCGGTGGTACTTGGGAATATACTCTCGATGGTACTAACTGGACTTCATTACCTGTTGTTCCTCTTGGTTTAGCAGTACAAATTGCTTCAGATGGAAATAATGC
>JAUQWR010000770.1 GCA_030835065.1 Candidatus Kapaibacterium sp. | reverse complement strand
TATTATGGTGATTGGCGAAGCTCCCGGAGCAGATGAAGATGCTCAAGGTGCTCCATTTGTAGGGCGTGCCGGACAACTGCTTACAAATATTCTAGCTTCGATTAATTTGAAGCGTGAAGAAGTTTTTATTGCTAATATTATTAAGTGCAGACCTCCTGGCAATAGAAGGCCCACAAGCGATGAAGTTGCAAATTGCGAACCATATTTGATTAAACAAATTGAATTAATCAAACCAAAGTTTATTCTGGCTTTGGGATTGACTGCTGCCGATACTTTATTCAAAAAAACTCATAAAATGGGCGATACCCGCGGCAAATTGTTTAATTACAGTGGAATACAAACATTAATAACATATCATCCTGCTGCACTTCTTCGCAATCCAGCATGGAAAAAATCTGTTTGGGAAGATGTATTATATCTGCGAAAACTATATGATGAATATTTAGAATCAAATAAATAAACTATTTATAAATAAATTAATGTAAGAAATGAAAATAGCTGTATTATTTGGTGGTATATCCACTGAGAGAAACGTATCGATTGCGGGGGGAAAATCAGTAATCGAAGCTTTAAGACAATTAGGACACGAAGTGGTAGCAGTAGATCCTGCTTTTGGTGTCGATAAAGAGAGAAGAGCCGAATCTATGCTTACCGACGTCGAAGCATATCCTAGTTTGGAAGAATTAGCTCAATTCAACTCAAGAAGTATTATTGATTGTATTAATTCTGAATTATTTGATGATGTTGAAGTTGCATTTTTAGTTTTGCATGGCAAATATGGCGAAGATGGATTGATTCAGGCTTTGCTCGAAATGCGCGGTATTCCTTACACTGGTAGTGGAGTTAAAGCAAATGCTGTGGCAATTGATAAAGCTGCAACAAAGACATTGCTCAATGCTGATGGAATTCTTACTCCTCAATGGCTTATTGTAGATAAGTCTGATGCTGATAATTTCGATCTTATTAAAGATATTAGAAAAGGCTTAGGTGCTAAAGTTGTAATTAAACCAAATGACCAAGGCTCTACTATTGGTATTACAATGGTGCTCGATGGCAATTTAGATGAAATTGCAAACGGTATTCGCGAAGCTGCCAAATATTCTGATGTTATTGTGATTGAAAGATTTATTGAAGGTAGAGAATTGACTGTTGGAATAGTAGGCGATGAAGTTTTGCCTGTTATCGAAATAGTAGCCGAAGGTGGTTTCTATGATTATAAACGTAAATATTCAAAAGGTCATACTGAGTATATTTGCCCAGCAGAAATCACAAACGATGTAGCTGAATTCACACAAAATATGGCTGTTATGGCTCATCAGGCTTTAGGATGTTATGGGCTTAGCCGTATAGATTTCAGACTAGATGAAGATAACCAGCCATACTGCCTGGAAGTAAATACTATTCCGGGATTTACTTCTACAAGTCTTGTGCCCAAAGCTGCAAAATTATTAGGTTATGAATTTCCTGAGTTATGTCAGAAATTAATTGATTTGGCTTTAGCCAATAATAAAAGTAAATAGGTGAATAGATGATAAAAGACTTACAATTGTGCGGCCTGGGAAATGGATTAGTAGATTTGCTATATCCCGTAGCAGAAGGTGTGGTAGAAAGCATTGGGCTTAAAAAAGGAGAAATGAGATTAGTTGAGTCCGACAAGCAGAAAGAAGTAGTAGCAAAATTTGCTAATCACAAACATAGCCGCTGTAGTGGTGGATCTGCTGCTAATTCAGTTATAGCTTTTTCGCAATTAGGTGGGAAAGCTGCTTATAAAACTGTTTTGGGCAATGATGAATTAGGTGCTTTCTATGCTTCTGAATTTGAAAATATGGGTATTATTCTAAAAGCTGAACATATAGAGGAAGATCCAACTGGAACTTGCTTTGTTTTTATTACTCCAGATTCTGAAAGAACTATGCATACTTCTCTTGGTGCAACTGGACATTTTAGCACAAAACATATTCACGAAGATTTAATAGCGAGATCTGAATGGCTTTATACAGAAGGATATAAATTTACTCATCCATTATCTACTGAAGCATTGTTTCTTGCTGTAGAATACGCAAAGAAGCATAATACAAAAGTTGCTTTGACGTTTTCGGACGTGTTTGTAATTGATCTATTCAAAGATAATTTGCAAAAAGTAGTAAGAAATTGTGATTTGATTTTCTGTAATGAAAACGAAGCAATGGCTTATACTGGTGCATCAAACGTCGAAGATGCATTCGAAGAATTGAAAAAGGAAGTGCCTAATCTTGTAGTTACTCTTGGAGCAAAGGGTTCTAAAGTATTTTGGGAAGGTGAATATTACGAAATTCCATCTTATCCTGCAAGTCCAATTGACACTACAGGGGCAGGTGATATGTTTGCCGGATGTTTTATGTATGGAATTATTACATTAAAAGATCCAGTGCGGGCAGGTCATTTGGCGTCGTTAGCTGCTGCAAAGATTGTATCTCAAATCGGTGCAAGATATTCAGGCGAGCTAAAAGATTTATTTAATGATTTGATGAAAGAATTGAAATAGTATTAAATTATTAAGATTAAGGCTTTAATTCATTTTTTTGAGTTAAAGCCTTTTTATTTATATCACAATTGATTTACATTTTGAAACAATAGACTAATCTATTGAATATATATACTATTGTTTATAATTATTATCCAATAATTTCAGATTATTTCGTATTTTTATGCTTTAAATTTTGTCGATTTTTATGATGAAATATGAATAAGTATAAATATATAATTTTATTGTTATTAGTACTTTTAATCCCCGAAATTGCAAATGCACAGTCGGGTATGAAGTTTGCCGAATTAGCTCGCAGATTAGAGCAATATTATGATAAAGAATTGATACAAGACGTTCAGAACCAATTGCCACAAGGCAGCGACTACACTATTTGGGGTTGGGATGTAGGCGACTTTTCGGGCGATGGCAATCCCGATGTAGCTATGTCTGTCAGAGTATCTGCCCAAAAAGGTCGAACAATGCAAGTGTATCTTTTCGTCGATTTAGATGGGTATCTCGTCAAAGTGGGACAATATCCATTTGAATTTGTAGAAATGCCTCTGGAAATTGGTGTTGTGATTAGAGATAATTCGTGTTACGTAACAGAAAAAAGAAAGCAATTTGATTGGATGATTATTGGATATAGATTCGATAATGGTTCAATTATAAACTTAGATAGATTTACGACAAATAGAGTTGGTGAGTTTACTCACGAAACATATACAAATTACATAACTCTACAAAATCGTGAGAAATTTTTATATACACGTAATGGCAAAACAAAGCAGTTGACTGATTATCTTACAATTCCATCGTATTCTCGAGGTAGATTGGTTTATAAAGGTTTTCAGAACGAGCCCAGATCTTTTAATGTTGATTATGTTCCAAGAGGTGCATGGGATTGGAAAGGCGAAGAAGACTTGTCTTTCAAAGTAAGTTCTGCTTATGATGATGAGTTTTTGTATATGACTATTAATGTAAAAGATGATCAAGTAGTAACACAAAAGTGTGATACTTGTATTCATGATAAAATTGATGTCTGGTTCGATATGAATCCTGTACCTGAAAATCAAAGCAGAGCAGCTATTATAAGAAACGAGAAAGTTGATTTTAGAACTAAAGCTGAATCCGGACTATTTTGTATCTCATTGAATCCGGGCAATTTCTTTGATAAAAAAGCAAGCGTAACAGTGAGTTCGACTGATAATCTTGAGGCTTTCCAAAAAATTGCTGCCACCAATATTAAAGTAATATCTGATTTGACAAAAGACGGGTATGTGATAAAATTTAAAGTACCTTTTATGCTATTAGGTATTCAGGGCAATCCTGTAGAATCCGGAAAAATAACTGAGTATGGTTGCTCAATTGTAGTTGTGGATTATGATAATGAGTTTCGACCGGAAGAAGTTACCGAAAAAAGCAATTCAATGTTTTCTGCAGAATATCCGGGCACTTATGGTTCGTTACTTCTTATACCAGATAATATGTGGTATGGAAATACAGAAAATATTTATAGAGAAGATATAATAAAAGCATTATTAGAATATGGATTCTAATCAAAACGATAATAATGGACATGACGATTCTTTCAATAAATCTATGAAAGAATCCGGTCCGTATTTAAATTTAGGCATTCAGTTAGCTCTCCCAATAGTCTTATTCTTTTTTGTAGGCAAATGGATAGATGATTCTTATGGCACAAAGCCTTGGTGGATGGTTGGTTTTACTTTCTTTGGCTTTGTCGTAGGATTTTATAATTTTATTAAAGTTGTCATAAAATTAAATAAAAAGAAATAAGTCTGGCAATTCCGAAAAGTTTCAATTTGACTAATTATATGGTTTAAACTATGAAAAGATATGTATCAATATTTTTTTTGATGGGAATTATGGTCTCATATACTGCTTTTTCGCAGGCACCAGCAACAAAAAAAGAGCCTGTCAAGGATAATGTGCATGGATTTATTATACAAGATGATTATCGCTGGCTCGAGAATAAAGATAATCCTGAAGTTAAGTCTTGGTCTAAAGCACAACATCAATATACAATTGATTTTATCAAAAAGAATATGCCTGAAATTGCAGGTTTAAGAAATGAATTGACTAATTATCTCGATAGAGATTATAAAGGTACTCCTTTCTTTGTTGGTAATAGAGAATTTTTCTA
>JAUQWR010000769.1 GCA_030835065.1 Candidatus Kapaibacterium sp. | reverse complement strand
TAAGATAAATCAATGTTAATAATGTCGAAATTATCTAAAGAAAATTTTAAATTTGAGCTTATATTTTGTCCTAACTCATTATAGAGTTGTAAGTTTGAACTTTTGTCAAAATATTTCGATTTTATATTTAAAGAGTTGATTCAAGGGTTTGGATAAACATTTAAATCAATTTCAGAATCATTTTCTTCGTCTATATAAGTGACTATATTTTTCATTTTGACAAGTAAACCTGAATAACCACCAAGCCATGCATGAGAATTATTATAAAATGAAATACAAAGGACATTGTAATAGTTGTCCAAATTAATAATATTCCATGTATTGCCTGAATCTTTAGTAGAATAAAGGTCCCCATTTGTCAGATAGCCATGTTGCATATCAAAAAAATGCATATTTACATCTGAATGACTACTAATATTATTTTCTTTAAAAGTTTTACACCCATCTAATGTTCTGGAAATATAGTGATTATCAGAAATAAACCCTTCATTTTCATAAAAAGTTAAAATATCATAAAGAATTTCATCTTCTAATTTTGTTCCCAAGTAGAGCCCAAATCATTAGACTTAGCAATTTGATAGGTATTGTAGGCAATAATTGAGTTGGAATCGACAAAGAAAACATCTAAAGTATTTTTGACAGGAATATTAACAATTTCGGTATAAGTCTTTCCAAAATCTTTAGTGTAAGAATAACAGTTATAATTAAAAACAATCCATTGATTATTGAAAAGGAAATGAGAATTATATTTAATCATTCGTAATTGAGAACCGCCATAGTACTCAAAGGTTTCCTGAGAAAATAAATTATTAACAAGAAATAATAAAAAAAAGTAGAGAAATAACTTCTTCATAATTTATCCTTTATGCAAATTATTATAAGTAAATAGACACAAAAGATTTAAAAAAGTCTCAGAAAAAACAATTAAAATATTTTTAACAACTTATTTACTTAAGAATAAATGATTTAGGCGAGAGAAGAGGGAATCGAATAATTAATTAATTTTTTTATTTGTTTGAAAAATGGTAATTTAGCAGACGTTTTTACTTTAAAAAAACTAAAAGATAAATGGAGTTGACGAAATGAAAAGAGCTTATAATTTTAGTGCCGGACCGGCAGTACTTCCTATAGAAGTTTTGGAAGCAACCCGCGACGCAGTTTATGATTTCAATGGTCTTGGAATGTCGATTATGGAAATGAGCCAGAGATCG
>JAUQWR010000768.1 GCA_030835065.1 Candidatus Kapaibacterium sp. | reverse complement strand
GAAAGTAACATAACGCAAAATGTAAAATTGAATGTAGTAGAGACAGGTCTTAGACCTGTATTAAAATAAACAAGATTCAAATACCAAGAGACAGGTCACAGACCTGTCTCTACAAAAAAATCTATTTGAATAAGGCTTAATTTGATTTTAGAAGCAACCCCAAAAAGCTCGACTATCTAAATCAATTTATCAAATAATTTACTATCAAACGAAGATTTAAGAATATTAGCCTGTTCTTCCAAATGACGCTTGAATGAACCGGTTGCAGTTGCAGCTCCTTCCTTTCTGCCTACATAATAAACACTGAGTTTATTCATTAATTGTTTCAAAAGAATTGGCATTAAGAAATAGAAAGATCCCATATTTTTCGGTTCTTCCTGCACCCAGACAAACTCTTTAGCATTAGGATAAGAACTAATAATCTTTTGAAACAAATCTTCATGAAATGGATAAATTTGCTCCAAACGTACTATTGCAGTATCATATTTCTGCTGTTTTTCTCTTTCTTCGAGCAATTCATAATAAATTTTACCAGTACACATTAGTATGCGATTAACATTATTTTTATCGACAAATGTATCGTCAATCAAATGTTGAAACTCTCCATGTGTGAATTCATCAATTGGAGAAACAGCTTGTGGATGCCTTAGCATGCTCTTTGGAGTCATTATTATTAACGGCATTTTATTAGTCATAAACAACTGACGGCGAAGCACATGGAAATACTGTGCTGGAGTAGTCAAATTGCATACAATCATATTCTCTTCTGCACACATTTGCAAATAACGTTCTAACCTCGCACTTGAATGTTCTGGTCCTTGCCCATCGTAAGAATGTGGCAATAATAAGACCAGACTTGAAGTTTGCCCCCATTTTACTTCAGAACAAGAAATAAATTGATCGATCATAGTTTGGGCATTGTTAGCAAAATCGCCAAACTGAGCTTCCCACAATGTCAAATCATTTGTTGCTATAGTGCTATAACCAAACTCAAAGCCCATTACAGCAACTTCTGAAAGAGGACTATCCCAAATACGAAGTACACCTTGATCTTTATCGATATTATTAAGTGGAATATAAATTTCTTCTGAAACCACATCAGTCAATACAGCATGACGTTGGCTGAATGTACCTCTTCGAGAATCCTGCCCGGTGAGCCTCACTTGCCTGCCTTCGAGTAATATCGAACCAATTGACAATGCTTCTCCCATTGCCCAATCAATAGCTGAATGCTCTGATTCTACCATTTCTTTGCGTTTTTTTAATAATCCAAGCACTTTTGGGTTAGCTTTGAACCATTCGGGCAATTCAGTTAGTGCATGAGTAATTCTTTTAATCTCACCTTCTGGTATAGCGGTGAAATAAGGAGTTAGTGTCTTACCTGCTTTTACATAATTGACAAACTTTTTATCATTCTTTTTTTCTTTACGTATTGTAAAAGAATTATCGAGTTTAGCTTTAAATTCCTCAAACAATTGATTCTTAAGTTCTTTATTTAAAACACCTTCGTCTTGAAGATATTTTTCATAAATACTCGAAACCTGAGGAAGTGATTTAATCTTTTTATAAAGCAAAGGTTGAGTATAAGTAGGCTCGTCGCTCTCATTATGTCCATATTTTCTATAACAGAGCATATCAATAATCACATCACTACCAAACTTATTTCTATATTCCATTGCAAAAGCAGCAGCATTGCAAACAGCTTCAGGATCGTTGCCATTGACATGAAGAATTGGAGTTTGTATCATCTTGGCAATATCGGTAGCATAAACAGTTGAGCGTGAAAACTCAACAAATGTCGTAAAACCAATTTGATTGTTAATTACAATGTGGATAGTGCCACCAGTTTTGTAGCCATCAAGTTGAGATAAGTTTAAAGTTTCAGCCACAATACCTTGACCAGCAAAAGCCGCATCACCATGAATAATAATAGGCAAAG
>JAUQWR010000767.1 GCA_030835065.1 Candidatus Kapaibacterium sp. | reverse complement strand
TAAAAACTGGTTTCACTTATTTACCCCCAATATTTGCGATATAAGTCTATGACGATTATATACTTAACATATTTCAAACTGTGGATAATTTTATTTTGTGATTTCTCAAAAAAAAAGAGGTTGCCCTTTTGAGACAACCCCATTTTTTATTAATATTTAAGGTTAAATTGATTTTTGGCAGTACTGAATATTCTTACTCAATATTTTATATTTCAATCATTTGATAGCTAAATATTTATGGATTTTTTACGGTACATATATTTCTGTAATTTTTGTGACTATTCCATTTTCAGCATCGATCATAAATGGGATATCTTTATAACCATACTCCATTTTTATAATATCTGTAATTCTTTTATATGATATGCTTAATGGATTGGGATTATACCCAACTAATGATATTTCTGCACGATCTGATACCAGCAATAATGTTTTCTGAGGATTCTTATTTACAATATAATAATCATCCCAAACAGTATAGGTTGTATCACCTTTTTCATTGACTTCAAATTGTGCATTTCCTTCTTCTTTAGCTGCATTAATTGCTTCATTGCCATTCAATATATATATAAAATCAACAATAATATAATAATTGTTGTTTTTCTTAAAAATCGAGTCTATATAACAGCATGAAGAATTTAAAGTTGTTAAGCTTTTTTCATTTGAAAAATGCTCATTATTTGAATGTTTGTTATTACAACCCAAAATAAATAAGACATTAACTATTAATACAGATAGTAAAAAAATTTTTTTACATAAATTCTCTGAAACCATTGTTTTAATTCCCTACAAACTAAAATGTACTAATTATTTACTATTTTCAAAACAGATCCCAATTTAATAATAACTATTCTCAAAAAAAATAATAGCATTTGATTATTTTGCAAATTACATTCTTTATTTATAAGTCGATTATTAAATTCCTGAACTAAATTATTTAAATGCTATACTATGTTCTTTCGAACTCATTTTAATATCTTCATTTTATACAAATTACTAAATCTTAACAGTACTTTTTCCTACTGAATCTCTAATCAATTTCTAAATAAGAAATAAGTAATTATTTAATCAATATAATACAAGATTATTTGTAACCATAATAACAAAACTACTTATATTCTAGAATTCTTTTCACTTCAAATTAAACTTATTAATATCACTCTACGAATCATATCTAAATAACTTCTGACAATTTTAAAAATTATTTTAAATACCACAAAACATTACTAGCAAAGAGAAACATAATATAAAAAAGAAAACCCGCCTTTCGCAAGGCGGGTAAAGTCATATACACTAAGGGTTTTTATGGACAATTATTTTGAGATTACAAATGGCACTACACTTGTACCGTTTGCGTTCTGTATCTTCAAGAAGTAAATGCCTGATGGAAGTGTTTCTACATTTACTTTCATTGAATTCATACCAGCTGAAGTTACTTTATTAAACTTCATCATTTCAACAGCTTGAGTATTGAGTACTGTGATAGTCGAGTTACCGTTGACTGATTCAAACATAGCATTGATTTCGCCAATTGCTGGGTTCGGGAATACTACTGTACCATTAGATACTTGGTCATCGTTAACTGAATTAGGAGTTTCACCCTTCAATTCGAAGCTTGTTGTTGTTGTTGCTGCGTTATTTTCTACTGTTACTTCTTTAACCATTGCTTTGTATCCTACTTTGTCTGCCATTACAGTATATTTGCCTGCAACCAAACCGTCGATTGTAAAGTTACCTGTGCTTTCGGAATTTACAGCTTTGAAAATGTTGCCTTTATCGTCTGCCAAGTAAATTGATGCTCCTTGCAAGCCGTCTGTACCTTGAACTTTATTAGAAATTTTACCTTCTTTGTTCGATCCAACATAACCAACGATCTTAGCTTTGCCAGCAAATCTAACTGTATTACCTAATTTAATATTAATTGAATTTACTATTGAATTGTTAGCAATCGTAATTTTAGTTGCTTCTTCCCAATTCCATGTGCAATCTTCACCTTCTTTATAATATCCAGGATAGAATTCGTAGCTCTTTTCGTCGAAAGCAAATACAACATACTTGCCAGGAATTAAGTTTTCGATTTTATATTCGCCGTTAGCATTTGTAATTGCATCAAATCCACAATAATACATCCATTCTTTTTCATTGTTTACGTCAACTTCAGGATCTACATTGATTGCTACAACATGTGCTGCTTCAATAGCTTTGTCGTTTTTGTCTTTAATTACGCCAGCGATTGAGTTTTCCCATACTGGAGTTTTTTCCATGTAGAAGTTTACGCCTGATATATCATTCAATGGTTTCAAAATATCTGCTTCGCTATAATTGTATTTTTGGTTGTAATACATTGGGAAATACAATGGATATGGACGTTTGTCGCTATCTGGAGATAGGTCATAAACTGATACTCTTACTATATAAGAACCATCGCTTGGAACTTGCAATGCATACATACCGTTTGCATCTGTTTGAGTATAGAATGATTGACCAGAATAATAAGGATTATTGTATGGTTCTGCAAATAATATTTCAACAAATGCATTTTCAATAGCTGAAGAATCAACTTGTGAGTAAACTGCACCACTGATATTTTTCATTACTGGTGGTTCTGGTACTTCAATTGTCATCGACAAGTTTTTAACGTCGCCACAATCAATTACAATAGGAGTTGCATTTTCGAAAGATGTAGCATTTTCGTACCATTGTGAAATATAAGTTAATCCCCAATTATCAGCTGCCAAGCCACCTTCAACTAATAGATAATATGTACCTTTATCTACATTATTGAATGTAATTGTTTCATTTTCAAAAGTACCTGGATAGAATTTTGTAACTTGTCTGCTATCTAAGTAAGGATTTCCATCTACTAAGAATGCTGCAACTTTATATAATGCTAAAGAATCATTATTTGGTGTTGTGAGTGTTAAAACTACTGTTGCAGGATTTTCGCATTCAGTTACGTTTACCATCCAATGTTGATAAACCATGTTATTTTCATCATTATCATCATAAGCTTTGATTGCAAAGAAATACTGACCTGATAAAGTTGGAGTCCAAGTTACTAAACCAGTATTTTCATCGATTACAGCACCTTCAGGAGCATTTTCGATTTTATATTTAATAGTATAAGTATCTAAAGAATCCATAATTTCAGCATCTGCATCATATGAATATTGAGTATTCAATTTTGCATCCATAATTGGCTGAGTTGTAAAATATATATAGCTGTAGTAATACCATTTTGTAACTGTTATGTCTTTTGTAGCATTTTGACCGCAATCTACTTCTATAATATCGCCTTTATCTAAGTCTTCTTTCATAGTACGGTTTGTATAATTTGTTGTATTTACAAATATTGCATATTTGCCTTTATCAACATTATTAAAAGTATAAGTACCATTACTTAATTCAGATTGAGCAACATATGTGTAGTAATAGTAATCATCCTTTTTATCTTTTTCAATAAGCATTAAGTCTGCAACGCCTTCTTCAGTAATTAAATTACCTTTTTTATCTTTAATTTGGCCTGAAATTGAGCCTAAAACGTCACATTCAGCTACTCTTACGTACCAACCAATTTGAGCAATTGATTCAGCTTCTTTGCCTTGTGCTTGAATGAAAAATTCATACATACCTGCTTCAGTCGGTGTCCATTGTATCAAACCAGTTGTCTCGTTGATTGTTGCGTTTTCGGGCATATAAACTGCTGAAAAAGTAATTTCATCGTTTGGATCAGTTGATTCTACTTCTGCATCCCATGAATATGGTATATTCTTCTTTGCAATTTCTTCTGGGTAATTTGTAAATTTAATTATTGGAATATTCTTTACTTCAGCTACTACAATTTCAGAAGGTGCGGATTCTGTATTGCCATCTACTGCTGTTACATAAAATGAATATTTTCCTAAATTTTGTACATTAACCATTGCATTACAAAAGTTTCTCCAATCTCCATACATTATTGAATCAGCTTGAATTTCAGTAAATTGTGTTAAATCTGTTGTTTCGCCTTGTGCCATATAGAGTCTGAATGCATCTGGTACTTCTTCAGTTTTCGAACCCCATGTTACAAATATTGTATATTGAGGTGAATACTGATCATAATAGGCATAAATAAATTCTGGTGGGTTTACCTGTGATGCCTGCAATACACCATTGCCCATCATAAGCAGGGCTGCAATTAGCATCAGAAGCCTTAGCTTAATTGAATTAGTTGTTAACATAAATCCTCCTTTGGTTTTTAAAATCTTTTGGGTCTTTTCAACCCCTTCTATTTCGAATTACACAGATGTAAAAAAAAGGTTGCATGTACTTTTAAATTTTTTTATTGAATTGATAATATTTGTTAATTGTTAATGCAGTAAAAATTCCGTAAATTTGTACTCTTATGTAAACTCAAATTTAGTAAGGAGATACAATGTCGGAGTTAAAAAACGACCAAGAACTAAGACGTGAGGAAGAATTGGAGTTGCTCGAGCAAGCGGGTGTAAATGCCTATCCCTATTCTTTCAATAAGACTCATGATGCAATTAATATATTAAATAATTATAAAGACGAAGCTCCAGAAGAATTTGCTTCAGTGGCTGTGGCTGGCAGAATTATGAGTATTCGCCGCATGGGCAAAGCGAGCTTTTTCCATATTTCCGATCAAACTGGAAAAATTCAGGTTTATCTTAAAAAAGATGAATTACCTGAATTTTATGAAAATTTAAAACTTCTTGATATCGGCGATATTATTGGTATCGAAGGCTATGGCTTCCGTACAAAAACTGGCGAAGTTTCAGTTCATGCCAAATCAGTTGCTCTTCTTTGCAAATCTCTTAGAAGCCTTCCTGTTGTAAAAGAAGAAATTGACGAACAGGGCAATAAGATTGTTTATGATGCATTCGCAGATAAAGAATTAAGGTATCGTCGCCGTTATGTAGATTTAATCGTAAATCCTGAAGTTAAAAAAACATTCTTCAAGCGCTCAAAAATTATTTCTTTCATGAGAAATTATTTCGAAGCCCAAGGTTGGCTCGAAGTAGAAACTCCAATTTTACAGCCAATTTATGGTGGTGCTTCTGCTCGCCCATTTATTACACACCACAATGCCTTAGATATTCCTTTATATCTTCGTATTGCTGATGAATTATACCTAAAACGTTTGATTGTTGGCGGGTTTGAAGGCGTTTTCGAAATTAGTAAAAATTTCCGTAACGAAGGTATGGACAAAACTCATAATCCTGAATTTACTGCTATGGAAATTTATGTTGCTTATAAAGATTATAACTGGATGATGGAAATGACAGAAGATCTTATTAGCAATCTCGCTTTCACTATCAACGGTACTCACGAAGTTGAATATGATGGTCACAATATTTCTCTTCAAAAACCTTTCAGAAGAGCCAAAATGTTTGATCTTTTCAAAGAATATACCGGCTTGGACTTGAAAGGCAAAAATAGAGTAGAACTTATTGCTGCTGCTAAGAGTATTAATGTCGAAGTAGAAGCAAATGCTAGTTCTATGAAAATTTTAGACGAAATATTTGGTGCTAAAGTAGAACATCACTTGATCCAGCCTACTTTTGTTATCGATTATCCACTCGAAATGTCTCCTCTTGCAAAAAAACACCGAAACGAAGATGGCTTGGTAGAAAGATTCGAATTGTTTGTTTGTGGAAAAGAATTGGCTAATGCCTTCTCTGAATTGAACGATCCAAGAGACCAACGCCAAAGATTGGAAGAACAAGCTCTAAATCGTGCTGCTGGCGACGAAGAAGCTATGATTTTGGATGAAGATTTCTTGTATGCTCTCGAAGTTGGTATGCCTCCAACTGCTGGTCTTGGTATTGGTATCGATAGATTGGTAATGATGCTCACTGGCGAAACTTCTATCCGCGACGTTTTATTCTTCCCGCAAATGCGTCCTGAAAAAAAATAAATTATTACAAAAACAGCTGCTCTAAGGCAGCTGTTTTTCTATA
>JAUQWR010000766.1 GCA_030835065.1 Candidatus Kapaibacterium sp. | reverse complement strand
TCCATGTTTTGCCATGGTCTGTTGTGCGCCATACACCGCCTGTAGATGCTCCTACCCATAATTCAAGTGGATTTTTGGGATGAATTCTAACAATATTAATTCGGCCAAGCCCTTGGTCTCTAACTTCTTGCGATTCAGGATTATCAATAGGACCAATCAAAGTCCAATTTTTTCCTAAAGTAGAATTTTTGTATGTCTTGCTGTTTAATGATTTATAATAATCGTTCATAATTTGAGAAGCATTTGGAAATTCTCCTGTAGGATATAATCTTTGCTCCCAAAAATAATTCCATCTTCTATATTGCTTCCAACCTTTGCGTTCTTCCATTGGGATATTCTCCCAATATTCCTTCTTTTCCTTGTCTATCTCATAAAAACTCTTTGCATTTTGACTTACAGGTTGTGCGTTTATCCTGCCTAGTCCAAAGAAGGAAACCATTAATATGGCTGCTATGCCATATAGCATTTTTTGTGTGCGACTCATTACAATTACTCAAAATTTCAACAAAAATATTATTATCCCTATTTGGTATTAAGACACATTATATGTCTGAAAAGTTACAGAGATAAAAAAATATATATATTTATCTTTGCAAATTAATAAAAAAAAACTAAATTATAATGGCTAACTGTAGAATAATAAAGTAGGATTATATGAATTTTCTTTTACCCGCAGTTTTTGCTACCATGACAAGCGCTTTTGTCTTGTTTTTAGTTTATTCTTATTTATACTTCAAAGAAAAATCAGAACATTTGAGACTACTTACTTATGCTTGGTTGTTTTACTTTCTGAGATTTCCTTTCGAAATCTACTACATTAATAATCCTTCATCAAATATCTCACTTGTAATATTTCAATTATTGACTTATCTTAATTCTGTTTTTATTCTTTTTGGATTTTATAAATGGTTTGGCAAAACTGCACCCATTTTTCTAAAATTTATTTCTTATTTAGGCATTATATGGCTTGTGTTAGGTTTCTTTATTGAAATTCCTTTTAAGTTCTTCGTCGCAGTGCCATTCTATATTAGTGCTCTCCTTTTTATATGGACAGCACTTCATCTAAAGAAAAATTTAAAATTTGTGCATCTCGGCTATATGATTACATTATGGACTTTATTCATTTGGGGTGTCCATAAAATGAACTATCCATTTACAATTCAAATTCCTGAATTTGCTCCTTGGCGTTATATAATTAGTTCTCTGCTTGCTCAACTTTCGTCAATAGGTATTGTTTTGTTGCATTTGGGATATACTCGCCAAGAATTATTCGAAAGAGAAGAACGCTTTAGAAAATTAGTCGAGGATTCTCCTGATGCTATTGCCTTGATTCAAAATAATTTTATTGTTTACGCTAATCCATCTTTTCTAAAGTTATTTGCTATCATTAATCCTTCTTCTATTATCAATAGCTCAATTCTGAATTTTATTTCCGATTCTTCAATGTCTAATTTTAGTTCATATTTAAATCAAATTTCAATTTCTAATTATAACAATGAAAATATTGAGCTAATTATGACTTTCAATGGGTTGAGAATTACTTGCGAGCTTTCAGCAATTTCTTTTGTCTATAACAATCAGGCATCTATTCAATTGAATGTCAGAGATATAAATCAAAGAAAGCAAATAGAAAAAACACTCACTGAAAGAGAAGAAATTTTAAAAAATATTTATAGTATCACTGCAAATAAGAAAGGCTATGACTTATTTGAATCCTTAGGCTCTTACTTAGTTGATAATCTAAAAATCAACTCATTCGTAGCTGTAGAATTTATTAATTCAGGTTTTAATATTTTATCAATTAAACCAAACTATTTAGATAAATCGTATTTTCCAGATTCTGACCTCAATTCTTTCAAAGAATTGATTTCGCAAACTCGGCAGGTATTATTTCTGAATGTAATTTCTAATAATATTTTTACTAATTTAATAAAAGAAGAATCAAAGATAAACGAAATTGCTTCAGTCATTCTCTTAGATTATGACTCTAATCCAAATGGCTTTATTCTTTTATTTTTTAATTCTACTTATGTAAACAAATCTAATATTGAATATGCACTTAAAATTCTTGCCGGCAGAGCCGGTTCGGAAATTGAACGCCATAATTATGAAGCCGAAATTGCTGAAACTGCTCTTAAATACAAGCATTTGTTTGATATATCTCATCAAGGACTTTGTATTATTGATAAAATTGGAAATATATCACTATACA
>JAUQWR010000765.1 GCA_030835065.1 Candidatus Kapaibacterium sp. | reverse complement strand
ACAAACCGAAGTTACTTCTAAGGGTAATAAAATATATATTGTTTCTAATATGCCTTATGCTCGGATTCATCAGGAAGGCGGATGGGTTAATGTTCCAGCACATACAAGAAGTATTAAATTTAAAACTTCAAAAATTAAAATATCAGATAAAAAAGTCAAAAAGACTTTATTTGCAAAGAAAAATGCAAAAGGTTCTAATATTTCATCAAAGGAAGTAAAAGTACAATCCTACAAATTTTATATGCCTCCAAGACCATTTATTATTATTCAATTATCATCCATGAAACGAATTAAAGATTTAATTAAGAATTATTTGCCGATTTAAGGAGCTATAAGCTAATAGCCGAACCGAATGGGTCGTTACCAGCAGCAAAGTATGACTAAAAATTATTTTTTTATCCCATCAATTATTTTTTCATCATATCATATATATTACTACTTTTCAAAGACTTATGACGAAAATTTAAGTGTATCTTATACATTTTCGAGGTAATTTTGATTTGTAATTAATTGATTATTTAAAAAATGATGGAAAAAAAATGGAACAGAATCAAAACCAAGAAATGGTAACAATTAGCAAAACAAAATTGCAATTATTAGAGCGTAATAATGCATTATATTCAAAAATTTATTCAGACTTTATGGAAAAATACACTAAGAAAAAATTCCTTAATGAATTTGAGAATTACAAGCTAGAAATTAATATTAAACTTAATAATGATTCTTACATAATATACGAAATACCAGAAATGGATGAATTAATAAATGAATTTCAGATAAAAATTGAGGATACGATTCACGAATATATAGAGGAAGGTAAAAATGAAATCGAGATTGAATTTGAAGGCTATACATTTAGATTAATTGAATAATAATATCGATTGAAATTCGCAAGGGGCATCAAGCCCCTTTTTTTTTGCCAAATTATTAATGTATAAATATACATATATATAATTTTTAAAAATTAATCTTTTCGCATTAATTAATGATATACATTATTCTTATTTCAAATTAATTTTGATACATTTTGAATTTTTTACTGTTGGGTATAATCGATTTTAGGAGCTTTGAGCAGTATTTTATCCCAGCAGGAAACGACCTGGCTCCACTCCTTATTTTCAATTTAAGCCAAATTATAACTCTTTAAACAATTCTTCCTGACGGCTTGCTATTTTCTCTGCCCGGACTTTGTTATATATATTCCTTACTGTTTGCTCATTCATTTGTAAGGCGGAGGATATTTTCTTAATATGATAAATATCCATCTTGGAATAATGTTTCCTTATATATCCTTCAATTGAATTTGAGAAGGATTTTAAAGTGGGTAGAGAAAATCGCAATCCTCCAGCACTTAATAATAAGTTCCGGAAAGTATCTTTATCCAAAATCTCCATAAGAAATTTACAATCTGAATGTTTTTCTAGTTCGGAATTATCAATTTCTTCGAAAATATCTTTTCTTATTTGCTCTATATCCAATTTGCTTTTCCTTCTAAATTGTTTTATATTGCACAATCGAAAAGATACATATATTCTGATATATATAGCCATGTGACTCAATTCACATGGCTTTTATTTTATTTAATTATTCTATTTCCTGCAATTTAATAATTACTCCTGGAATTTCATGATATATTTTTTCCGCTTTAATTGAAGCAATTAATCCATCATTATAAAATACTATTCCCTGCATAGCATCATTACATAATTTCTGGAGATTATCAAGATCCGGAATAGTGTCTTTATGTGGACTTTTATCACCGGATATCATTGCTAGTTTAGCTTTTTTGCTATGAGTTTTTCGAAATGGA
>JAUQWR010000764.1 GCA_030835065.1 Candidatus Kapaibacterium sp. | reverse complement strand
CTGGTGCTGATGCTATCGAATTGAATATCTACAATATCCCTACTGATTTCAATATGTCTGGCAACGATATCGAAAACCAATATGTTGAAATTTTGAAAAATGTAAAATCAGCTGTTAATATTCCTGTTGCTCTCAAGTTATCACCATTCTTCTCTAATATGGCTAATATGGCTAAAAGATTTGACGAAGCTGGTGCTGATGCTTTAGTATTGTTCAATCGTTTCTATCAGCCTGATATTAATTTAGCTGAATTAGAAGTCGAACCTCATGTAGATCTTTCCAGCTCTATAGATATTCGCATTCCAATGCGCTGGATTGCTATACTTAAGAACAAAATTAAAGCCGATTTGGCTGCTACAAGCGGCATTAATACTGCTGAAGATGCTATTAAAATGCTTATGGTTGGCGCAGACGTTACTATGCTTTGTTCGGCTTTGCTCCGCCATGGTATTTATTATCTTCGCACTATCGAAGAACAAATGGTCAATTGGATGACTGCCAGAGAATACGAATCAGTAAAACAAATGCAAGGTTCTATGTCTCAAGATAAGATTGGCGATCCAAAGAGTTTCGAAAGAGCTCAGTATATGAGAGCTATAACTAATTATAAGTTTGGCTACTAATATTTTTTTTCTTGTACTATGCTATTAGCGGCAATTCGATCAATTGCCGCTTTTTTTATACAAAAATGGCTTTAATAATAATATCAAAGCCATTTATAATCAACTATATTTGCTTAATATATGCAATTTTTTTGAAAAAAAATTAGAATTAAGAACAACCGCTAGTTGTACCGCAATCTTCACAAACAGTACACGAACCATTGCGCTTCACTCTCAAAGATCCACAATTAGTGCATTGCTCGCCAGTATAGCCAAATGCTTTAGCGTCCGAACGTGATTTAACCATTCGTTTCATAATATCAGCTACATCAGCAGAATCAATTTTAGAATCAACTTCTTCTATTTCATCTTCAGCAATTACATCTAATACATCTTCTTCTATTGGCATATCTTCTGTTTCAGATTTTTTTTCTCTTAGTTCCGGAGCATGATGGCTAGCACCATTAACTTCATCTACAGCTTTTACATGCACAAAATCAGTACGGTTCAGGTAGTCGTAGCCTAATGAACGGAATACGAAATCGAGAATTGAAGTAGCATTCTTTATTGCTTCGTGCCCCATTACAGGTCCTGCAGGTTCAAATCTGGTAAATACAAATGTATCTACTAATTCTTCCAGAGGAATACCATATTGAAGTGCTTTAGAGCATAATATAGCAAAACTATTCAAAAGACCTCTAAACGAAGCACCTTCTTTATACATATCAATAAATATCTCACCAATAGAACCATCAGCATATTCGCCAGTACGCAAGAATACTTTATGTCCGCCGACAACAGCTTCTCTAATATGTCCTTTTCTGCGTTTTGGCAATTTATGCCTTACAAGTTTGTTATGAATTCTATCAGCAATAATTTCCTGAACTTCTTTCGGACCTTTATTTTCGTCAATAAGATTGCCATCGCCAAGGGCAATTATTTCATCCAAATCACCATAATTAGCAGAGTTGAGAGGCTGCGACAATTTAGAACCATCTCGATATAAAGCAATAGCCTTGAGCATGAGCTTCCAAGATGTCAAATAAATTTCGCCAATATCCGAAACTGAAGCTTCTGCAGGCATATTTACAGTTTTAGAAATAGCACCGCTTATAAAAGGCTGAGCAGCTGCCATTATCCTTACATGAGCCATTTGCTGGATATATCTTTGACCTTTTTTGCCACATTTATTTGCAGTATCAAATATTGGAAGATGTTCTTCTTTAAGATGAGGTGCGGCTTCAATCATCATAGTACCGCAAACATAATCATTTGCAGCATCAATATCATTCTTCGAATATCCGAGCCAATTGAGCAGATCAAATCCTGAATCTTCCAATTGTTCTTCTTTCACACCTAATTTCTTTAAAAAATCATCGCCTAATACCCAACGGTTGAAAGCAAATTTTATATCAAACACATTTTCTAATTGTTTTTCGATGATTTCGATTTTGTCATTTGTAAAACCTTTTTCTTTCAAAGATTTTTTATTAATTGCAGGGCATCCGTTGAGAGTACCATGACCAATTGAATACTTTTCGATATCTTCGATTTGTTTTTTAGTATAATTTAATCTTACTAAAGCTTTTCTCACAGATTGATTAACAATCTTGAAGTAACCGCCACCTGACAATTTTTTATATTTTACAATCGCAAAATCAGGCTCAATCCCTGTAGTATCGCAGTCCATTACTAATCCAATAGTACCGGTTGGAGCAATAACAGTAACCTGAGCATTTCTGAATCCATTTTCATTGCCTAATTCTAAGGCTTCATCCCACACTTTACGAGCATTTTCGACGAGATAATCAGGACAATATCTCGGATTAATACCCATTGGTTTAATAGTCAAATCTTCATATTCACCCGGCAAAGCATTATAAGCAGCTCTGCGATGGTTTCTAATTACTTTTAGCATGCTCTCTTTGTTTTCGGCATATTTAGGAAATGGACCGAGCTTGCTGGCAACTTCTGCAGAAGTTCTATAAGACTCGCCAGTTAGAATTGACGAAAGAGCTCCAGTCATCGATAATGCTTCAGGCGAATCATAAGGAATGCCAGAAACCATCAATAATGTACCTAAGTTGGCATAGCCCAAACCTAATGTTCTGAAATCATAGCTTAGCTGAGCCACTTTTGGTGAAGGAAACTGAGCCATAAGAACAGAAATTTCGAGTACGACAGTCCAAATTCTTATAGCATGTCTATATTCTTCTACTAAAAATACTTTATTATCTTCGTCATAGAATTTCATTAAGTTGAGGCTTGCAAGGTTGCAAGCAGTATCATCCAAAAACATATATTCACTGCAAGGATTACTTGCATTAATCCTACCCGATGCAGGGCAAGTGTGCCATTCATTAATAGTAGAATCAAATTGCAAACCTGGATCGGCAGACTTCCAAGCACTAAGATTGATTTTTTCCCACAAGTCGCGAGCTCTGATTTGTTTGCTTACTCTTCCATCAGTACGCCAGCGCAATTCCCACATTTCATCATTTTCGACTGCTTTCATAAACTCATTTGTAACTCTAATAGAGTTATTAGAATTTTGACCGCTTACTGTCAGATAAGCTTCGCCTTCGTAATGAGTATTAAGCTGTTCGAAATCAAGATTAGTATAGCCTTGGTCCACTAAGTCTAAAACTCTTTTAATATGGTTAAGCGGAACACCTCTATTGAGAGATTTCTGAACGAGATTATGCAATTTAATATTTTTTACATGATCGGTACCATTAGTAACAGCTTCTTCGAGAATAGCCTGCATAAAAGTAGAGCTAATACGAGAACCAGCAACCAAAGCAGCAACTTTTTCCTCTTCGCGTGCCTTCCATTCAATAAATTTTTCGACATCTGGATGATCTATATCGACGATAACCATTTTAGCAGCACGGCGAGTAGTCC
>JAUQWR010000763.1 GCA_030835065.1 Candidatus Kapaibacterium sp. | reverse complement strand
TTTCTTCATCAAAAATTGATACTGATTCGGTTGTTCGGTCAAATTCAGATGAAAACCAACGTTCTTCGTAATATTCATTATTATTGGGTAGATAGGTTTTGGGTACTATACCAATAATTTTTCCATTAGAAAATACGATTGCACAATTATATAATCGGTTGTTTGCCATAATAGGCGAGCCGACAATAATAGTCAAAGAATGAGCAAGACTAAAATCGATTAGTTTTTTGAATGAAGAATAACAAGCATTGATCAATGATGATTGGTAGAATAAGTCTGCACAAGTATATCCACTAAGTGCCAATTCAGGAAAAAGAATCAAATTGCATGAATTCTTTTTAGCTTCCAGGCAGGCTTCGATTATTTTTTCTGTATTAAAGTCTATGTCTGCAATTCTCATTTCAGGAGAAACTGAAGCGACTCTGACGAATCCATATTCTTCTATATTTATATTCATATATAATAAATGTATTGTTAAAATCAATTCAAACTAAAAAAAAATCAACGAAAACAAAAATTTATTTTTAAATATAAAAATATAATGTTTGGTGAAAATTGTAAAGCATTGGAATTAATATACATAGGCGAGCGAGTGCAAATTGTTAACGAATTAACCAAAACTTAACTGCACATTTATTCTTAGTTAATACTAAAAGGCGAATTTTGTATCATAAAATTTTGTTAACATTTACTTAAGGTAATTTATGTCAAAAGTTTCGAAGTATCTACTTGCATTAATAGTGGCAGTCGTAATTGGAATGCCTGTATATGCACAAGAAAGCGAAAGTTCTGAAACTTCATTATCAACAATAGTGGACCGCTTAGCGGGAATAGACGAAAACATGGCAACTCTTCAAAGCGATGTATCAGGTTTGAAGAAATTTAAATTTTCAGGATATTATCAGTTTGAATGGTACAAGACAGAATCAGGAAAAGGATTGGGATTGAATCCATACGACTCTACAGATGCTGTGCAGTCGCAATTCCGCATCCGCAGAGGCAGAGTGAAATTGACTTATGATGGTGGACTTAGTTCGGTTGTGTTCCAAGGCGATTTTACAACATCTGGATTTTCGATTAAAGATTTTTATTTGGATGTAACAGATCCATGGACAAAATATGTTACTTTGAGAGCTGGTTTGTTCAATCGTCCAAATTATGAAATAGAATATTCATCAAGCCAAAGAGAATCAATGGAAAGATCAAATGTAATCAGAGCTTTATATCCGGGCGAACGCGATATGGGTGCAATGTTTACTGTCAATCCGGATGAATTATTTAATCTTCAATTAGCTGCTTTTATGAATACATACAATGGTGCTAACAAACAGTTTATTCCAAGTTTTGGTGACGAACCATTATATTATATGGCAAGACTTACAAAGAGCTTCTCATTCAACGATCTTGGTCTTGGAGTAGATCTTGGCGCTCATGCACGTATAGGTAGTATGCCTTCAAACTCTCCATATGTAATCGAAAGCGATGCTGTAGTTGTTGATTCGAGCAATAAAATTGCTAAAGGTGACGGAATTGATAGAACTTGGTTTGGTTTCGAAACTCAAATTTATTGGGATTTTCTTGGCGGTATGAAGCTTATGGGCGAATATATTATGGGTTCGAATGCTGACGAGCCTAAGCTTGTTGCAAAAACTGCTAATGCTCCTGCTATTCGTAAAAGAGATTTTATGGGCTATTATGTAATGTTAGTTAAAAATATTACTGACGATTTCCAGTTTGCGGCAAAATATGATTCTTACGATCCAAATACAGCGATTGACGATAAATTGATACAATCGACTTCTGACCTTAGTAAATCGACTCTAGGTATTGGTCTGCACAACTATTCATTCCCGAATATTAGAATTTCATTGTGGTATGATATGAACACAACTGAAACAAGTGATAATGTGGTAAAAGGCAAAAAATTACTCGAAAAAGATCCGATAGATAATACATTAACTTTAAGATTCCAATACAAATTCTAAATAATAAATAAGTAAAAAATAAAGGAAAAAATAAAATGATAAAGAAAATTGCAATATTCAGTTTGTTAGTAGTAAGCTCTTTATTCTTGTTCTCATTTTCAAGCGAAAAGATTACAGTCAAAGGTTCAGATACTATGGTAATCTTGTCGCAAAGATGGGCAGAAAAATTTATGTCTAAAAATGGAGGTGTTACTATTCAGGTAACAGGCGGTGGCTCAGGTACAGGTATATCAGCCTTGATTAATGGTACTACAGATATTTGCAACTCCTCTCGCCCTATGAAATCATCGGAAGTAAAGAAGTTGAAAGAAAGATTTGGCACTCTTGGTGTAGAAATTCCTTGTGCTAAAGATGGAGTTACTGTATATATAAATCAAAATAATCCTGTAAAGAATCTTTCAGTGCAACAATTGAAAGATATATATACTGGAAAAATAACAAACTGGAAGCAGGTAGGCGGCAATGACGCAAAAATAATTCTTTATAGCCGCGAAAATAATTCAGGTACATATGTATTCTTTAAAGACAATGTATTGGGTGGATCTGATTATTCACCTGCATGCCAAAACTTGCCTGGAACATCTGCGGTTGTAAATGCTGTTTCTAAAGATGCAAATGGTATCGGATATGGTGGAGCTGCTTATGGTAAAGGTATTCGCCACTTATCAGTTAATGGTGTAGAACCAAATGAATCAAACATCAAATCCGGTAAATATCCATTAGCACGCAACTTGTTCATGTATTTAAAATCAAAACCAACAGGCTCAATGAAGAAATTTATTGATTGGGTTTTGAGCCCAGAAGGTCAATCAGTTGTTAAAGAAGTAGGTTACTTCCCGATTAACTAATTTGTAATGAAGCCGCTTCGCTTATAGTCAAGCATGCGAGGCGGTTTCTTCCTTAATTTTTGGAATAAAAAGGAACTTATTGTGGAAGATAAGAATAAAATTAAAGATTATATACAACACAAGCCTCTCAGCTATGGCAAAAGATTTTATTTGTCAGAATTTTTAGCCGAGAAGTTTATCAAGTTTGTTGCTTTCTTGTCTATCGGTATTATCGTAGCTATTTTTTACTTCGTTTTTAATGAATCTAAATATGCTTTCGATAAATTTTTAATTAATGAAGAAGGCTTAGCAGGCGAAACTAAACGAACAGAGCAGGTGCTAACCCAAGAAGAAAATCTTCAACCGGAATCTTATTCTGCTGGAGAAACTGAAAAACCTGAATCATACAAGCCGGAAGAATACAAACCGGAATCATATACTTCTGATGCTAAGACTGAATCAAATGAATTGAAACCAGAAACATACAAGCCGGAAGAATATAAACCCGAAGAATACAAACCGGAGTCATATACTTCTAACGAACCAGAAAAGCCAATAGAAAACCATCAGACAAAAGCTAGTGAAGAAACAATAGTATCTAATCAAGCAGCAGAGAATACTGAAATTAAAGCAACTCCGATCGAGCCTGTATTAGATGATAGTCATTATTCTTCATATTCAGTTAAAGACTTTATTATTGCCAATGATACAATCGAAGGCAAACCATCATATATTTGGCAGCCAATAAGCGAAAAGCCAAAGTATAATGTACTTCCTTTATTTGTTGGTTCATTCAAGCTAACATTAATAGGTGTTGCAATAGCCGCTCCAATAGCAATATTAGCAGCATTATTTACTTCAATGTTTGCACCACGAAGGCTTAAAGAAATAATAAAGCCGGCAATCGAAGTTTTGGCAGGATTTCCATCAGTAGTAATCGGATTTTTCTGTTTGATAACATTAGCAAGTATTCTGCAAAACTTTTTCAATACATCATTCCGACTAAATGCATTTGTCGGAGGTGTTGGTATTGCACTGGCAGTAATTCCGATTATTTATACAATAACTGAAGATTCGCTTGCAGCAGTACCAAAACATTTGAAAGAAGCTAGCTTGGCGATGGGTGCATCTCTATGGCAAACTGCGTATAGAGTGATATTGCCCGCAGCAATTCCTGGTGTTTTTGCAGCTGTTATTTTAGGATTTGGCAGAGCTTTTGGCGAAACTATGATTGCTCTTATGGCTACAGGCAATGCTGCACTATTGAGTGCGAATATTTTTGAACCTATCAGAACAATGTCTGCAACTGTTGGAGCTGAAATGGCTGAAGTGGAATATCATGGAGTCCATTATGGAATTTTGTTCCTTATTGGATCATTCTTGTTCGTATTCACTTTTACATTGAATGCTGTTGCTGAGTTTTATGTTAGAAAAAAATTGATTAAGAAATTTACCGGTAAATAGTATGAAAATGAAGTTGAAAAAATTATTAGAATATGCCGGAATCGTTTTAAGCTTGATTTCAATTGTGTTGGTTCTCAAAATTATTGGAAATATTTTTATAGCTCTTATTGCATTGGTTTTGATGATTGGTATTGGGGTTTTTATATGGAAAAAAATATCATTTGAAACCAGGAGAAAGCTATCTGAAAATATTTTCATAGTAATATCAGGTTTGTCTGCAATTTTGCTTGTTTTGTTTGTCTCATATCTATTGATACATATATTCATGCAGGCAAAAGGTCACTTAACCTGGGAGTTTTTTGCGAGTGCTCCGGCAGAAGGGCTTACCGAAGGTGGAATTTTTCCTGCAATTTTTGGTACAGCTTTGCTCGTGATTATTATGTCGATTGTAAGTGTTCCATTAGGAACAATTACTGCTATATATCTAACAGAATATGCCAAAGAAAATTCAAAAATTGCAAAAGCTATTAGGTTTGCGATAAATACACTTGCAGGCGTGCCCGCAATTGTATTTGGTTTGTTTGGCTTGGGATTTTTTATCGGTACTATTGGCAAGCAAATAGATAATTACAGTTTGAATCAAAAAATGGAAAGTTTGACTGTTTTAATTAGTCAAAACAATCTAAATACAAAAGCAATAAATGCAACAGAATTATTGAACAAACTGAAAATATCTGCAAATGAATGGGCTGAGGAAATAGAATTTCTAAGTACATTCTCTTCTGCCAACGAAGGCAGAACATTTAGTCAGGATGAGCTAATCAAATTTATAAAAGATGCATATCGCCCTAAATGGGGGCAGCCTGCATTGATATGGGCAGCTCTGACTATGGCATTATTGACTCTGCCAGTTGTAATTGTATCGGTAGAAGAAGCTATTAAGACGGTTCCGAAAGAATTGAGAGAGGCAAGTTTAGCACTTGGTGCTACCAAATTTAGAACAATATTGAAAGTTGTGCTACCTGGTTCTATTACCGGTATTATGACTGGTGGAATATTGGCAGTGAGCAGAGGTGCAGGTGAAGTAGCGCCAATATTATTTACTGGTGCAGCATATTACTTGCCACATTTGCCCACAACTCTCAACTCCCAATTTATGGAATTAGGCTATCATATATATATTCTGACTACTCAATCGACAAACGTAGATCAGACATTGCCTTTGCAGTATGCTACAACATTTGTGCTTTTGTTTTTAACATTTGCATTGAACTTTACTGCAATATTCCTCCGTTCGAAAGTTAGAAATAAATTAGCAAAAATAGGTTAATCATGAGTAAAGAGTTAAATATGAAAGAAGCAAAGATAAGTGTCAATAATCTTGACTTTTATTATGGAGATAAAATAGCACTCAAAAATATATCATTCGATATGTATGCCAATCAAGTAACTGCATTTATTGGTCCTTCCGGTTGTGGCAAATCGACATTCTTACGCACATTAAACAGAATGAATGATTTGATAGATGGCATAAAGGTCGAAGGCTCTGTTGTAATAGACAATCTAAATATTTATGATCCAAATATTGACGTAGTTCAATTAAGAAAACGAATTGGGATGGTATTCCAAAAGTCAAATCCTTTCCCAAAATCAATATACGACAATATAGCGTATGGTCCACGCATTAATGGTATAAAAGAAAAAATGAAGCTCGACGAAATAGTCGAAGAAAGTTTGCAAAAAGCAGCAATTTGGGACGAAGTAAAAGACAGACTCAAAGATTCGGCTTTGTCTCTATCGGGCGGTCAACAGCAAAGACTTTGTATTGCTCGCGCTTTAGCTGTCAATCCTGATATAATCCTTATGGACGAGCCTGCTAGCGCTCTTGACCCTATTTCGACTGCTAAAATCGAAGAGCTGATTTTAGAACTTAAGAATAA
>JAUQWR010000762.1 GCA_030835065.1 Candidatus Kapaibacterium sp. | reverse complement strand
AGAAAGTGAAATATCATAAGTATCAGTAGCCGAGCACATAGCAAATAAAAATCCACCATTTGAAAGGTACTCGCGAATTTTTACAGCTACATCTTTTTTCATTTCTGATACTTTTTTGAATCCAAGTTTTCTAGCAAGACCTTCGTTTAAATTAACTTGTTGAATATACCAAGGCTGATTGAAATAATTAGCATAAAACTTGCCATACTGACCCGTAAAATCTTCATGATGAAGATGCAACCAATCATACTCATTCAACTTGCCATTAAGCACTTCTTCATCCCAAATAATATCATGTTTTACTTCTGCATAATCAAGAACCAATCTCACAGCATCATCCCAAGGCTGAAGACCGGGCTGGACATAGACAGCAATCTTAGGAGCCTTTTCGAGCCTGACAACATCCATATTGACTCCTTCGGCTTGCACTTGATTATAAATCTCAGCAGCACTTGCACCATCTATAGACTCAAAAAAAACACCTCTAATTCTACATTCAGAAGCCACTTTGTCTGAATAATCCATCATAAAAGAGCCGCCTCTATAATTTAGAAGCCAATCTGATTGGATCTGCTCAGTAAGTGCCCAATAAACTATGCCATAAGCCTTAAGGTGATCGGTCTGCGCCAAATCCATAGGAATCATAAGCTTTTGAGCATTAAGACTGCTCAATGCAAAAATAAAAACACAAATCAAACTATATATTTTTTTCATTTTCAATTCCATACAATATTAACTTTGTATTAATCGAATTAACAAGCAAAGTATTGAAATGTTTCAATAATAAAAGTAAAATACAGAATAAAAAAGGGACACTAAAAAGTGCCCCTTAAACTGTATTTAGATAAATTTAAGCACTTTTGGTCTCAACTTTAGATTCGGCTGGCTTTTCAGCAGGTTTTTCAGCAGTATCTTTACTTGCAGCCGAAGATTTTCTATTGGTATAGTCAGTCAAATAAAAACCTTTACCATTGAAAACCAAGCCAATATTTTTGCTGATTATTCTGTGCACCTTGCCTTGACCTTTACATTCTCTATCGCAGATAGATTCAGGGCATTGGGTTAGAGGAGACTCGGATATTTTTTGCAAAACCTCGAATACTTTGCCGCAATCTTCGCATTTATACTCGTATGTAGGCATTTTTCCTTCCTAATTAAAATGAAACAAACCCAACTTTCTTATAAACTTTTCTAAGAGTGTGATTTGCAGTTTTTCTTGCCTTATCGGCACCATAATTTAATATTTCAGTTAATTTATTTTTATCATTTCTAATTGATTCATATTTCTCTCTGATAGGAGTCAAAAATTCAGCAACAGAATCAGCTACTGCCGGTTTGAAATCTCCATAGCCTCTGCCTTGAAATTCTGACTCAATTTCTGCAAAAGTTTTGCCTGTTGCAATACTATATAAAGTCATTAAATTTGCAATCCCAGGCTTGTTTGATTCGTCAAATTTTACTTCAGAACCAGAATCAGTTACTGCACGTTTAATCTTATTTTTGACTACATCTGCAGTTTCGTTCAAATATATAATAGACTTTTCATTTTCGTCCGATTTAGACATTTTTTTAGTCGGGTCTTGAAGGCTCATTATTCGAGCACCAACCTTGGGAATGTATGGTTCTGGAATTTTAAAAGTTTCAGAATAATGGAAGTTAAATCTTTGAGCCAGATTTCTTGTTAGTTCCAAATGTTGCTTTTGATCTTCGCCTACTGGCACCATATCAGCCTGGTAGAGAAGAATATCAGCAGCCATCAACACAGGATAAGCAAAAAGCCCAACATTTACGTTTTCGGCATGCTTTTGAGATTTATCTTTGAATTGAGTCATTTTCGAACATTCTCCATATCCGGTAAATGTATTCAAAACC
>JAUQWR010000761.1 GCA_030835065.1 Candidatus Kapaibacterium sp. | reverse complement strand
CCAGGATCAAACTCTCCATTGTATATTTTATACTTTTTTTACAAGTTTGATCGCAAGCTTTTTACTTTCACTTATCTTGTGCTTCCTATTTTCAAAGAACTTTCTTTTTCTCTTTCCCCTCTCGATGGGGACACAAAATTATGGATTTTTTTTTACTTCTGCAAATATTTTTTAAAATATTTTTTTTAGCGTCCGTCTTGTTATCCATCATTTCAATGTACTTTTTCTTTTTTCTATCCATCGCATTTATGTGCTCAAGAATAGAATTCAAAATTACGGGATTTTTCGTTACTATCCAAATTTTTTTTTCACTTTTCTCAAAATTATTTTCAATATTTTTCTCCTCATACTCCTATCTTCATTAATTTCAATTAAGTAAAAATTTCTTCTTACTTCATCTTTCTTTAAGATTTCTTTTACAATAATTATTTGTCTAATAAGTTATTCATTTTCAGAATTGTAATAGTCAATAATTGGTAATATTTATGAACGGGAAAAACGAGTCGATTGTTCGCGAAACGAACTTTTTCAATTTGGACACGAAAGAAACACTTGATTTATTAAAAACTACAACTAACGGCTTATCACAAGCTGATGCTGCCGAATTTGCTAAGATTTATGGTAAAAATGAACTAATTGAAGAATCTAAAGAGCATTGGATTAAATCTCTAATTGCACAATTCAACAATATACTTATATATACATTAGTTCTTTCTGCTGTCATTTCTATATTTTTAGGTAAAGTTGTCGAGCCTATTGCTATATTAACTATTGTTGTTTTAGCTGGCATTACCGGATTTATTCAAGAATTTCAAGCTGGAAAGGCTATTGATTCTCTCAAAAAAATGGCTTCTCCTTTTGCAAAAGTTTTTAGAGATGGTTTAGAGCAACACATTCCTTCATCAGAACTAGTGCCTGGAGATGTTATTATTTTGGCTGCTGGAGATAAAATTCCTGCAGATTGCCGTGTGATCGAAGCTCAAAATTTGAAAATTGATGAGGCTGCTCTAACTGGGGAATCTCTATCGGTAACAAAACATGATAGAAAAATTGATGACCCCAATACTCCTCTAGGCGATCGTAAAAACATGCTTTATATGGGTACTGCTGCAGTTTATGGCAGAGGAAAAGCCGTCGTAGCTGCAATTGGGATGAATACTGAATTCGGCAAAATCGCCGGATTATTAAGCAGTACAGATGATAAAAAAACTCCACTACAAGTTAATCTAGACAAACTTGGAAAGCAACTTGGCATTTTTTCCATTATATTAGCTACTCTTGTTAGTATTTTCGATTATCTTAGAGGTTCCTCAATTTATGAAGTATTTCTTTGGGGTGTTTCTTTAGCTGTTGCGATTATTCCTGAAGCTTTACCTGCAGTAGTGACTATTACTCTTGCTTTAGGTGTAAAGCGTATGGTCAAAAGACGTGCTTTGATTAGAAAACTTCCTGCAGTGGAGACTCTTGGTGCTACAAATATTATTTGCAGCGATAAAACTGGTACACTCACTCAAGATGAAATGACTATTACAAGAATTTTTACTTCCAAAAAGGTTTACGACGTTACTGGTGTTGGATATAAACCCGAAGGTAATTTTATACATAATAATCAACAAATCAATCCTAAAGATGAATTAGGACTAAAGCATTTATTGATTTCCGGATCTTTATGCAACGACACTGCGTTGAACCTTAATGATGGTGAATGGCAATTAATTGGCGATCCAACTGAAGGCTCTTTAGTTGTTGCTGCCGAAAAAGCTGGTTTCAACACTTCAACTTTAAGATCTGAACATACACGCATTTTCGAAATTCCTTTTTCATCAGAAACCAAGCGTATGACTACTGTTCATAATTTTTATAATAATATAATCTCAATTAGCAAAGGTGCTCCTGAAGTTATTCTAGATTCATGCAGTACAATGTATGTTGATGGAGAAGTAGTCGAACTTAATGATCTTGAAAGAAAAAAAATCTTAGGCACTGCCACTGATTTTGGTTCTGACGCGCTTAGGGTCTTGGCATTAGCATATAAAACATTAGATTCAAAAGTATATACACCTGAAAATATAGAGCAAGGATTGGTATTCATTGGATTTATTGGAATGATTGATCCACCACGCGAAGAAGTAAAAGATGCAATTAAAACTTGCGAACGTGCTGGTATTAAACCAATTATGATTACTGGCGATCATAAAGTTACTGCAGTTGCTGTTGCAAAAGAGCTGGGCATTATGAAATCAGGTATAGCATTGTCTGGTACAGAACTTGAAAAAATGAGCGACGAAGAATTTCTAAATATTGTTGATAAAACTGAAGTGTATGCGAGAATTTCTCCTGCCCATAAAATGAAAATTGTAGATACTTTGATGAAACGAGGCAACATTGTGGCTATGACTGGCGACGGTGTCAATGATGCTCCATCTTTAAAACGTGCTGATATTGGTGTTGCTATGGGTATTACTGGTACTGACGTTAGTAAAGAGGCATCAGACATGATTCTTACCGACGATAATTTTGCTTCAATTGTTTCTGCTGTAGAAGAAGGCAGAAGCATTTTTGAAAATATAAGAAAATATCTCGTATTCTTGCTTGGTGGCAATATGGGAACTGTTTTCGGGCTCGTTGCGGCTTTATTAATTGGTTTTCCCGTTCCACTTTTAGCAGTACATATCTTGTTCATTAACTTTATTATGGATGGAATCTTAGCGATTACATTAGGAGTCGAGCCACCTGAAAAAGGAATAATGGACAGGCACCCACGTCCTGCTAATGAAGGTATTCTAAACAAAGCATCTGTTTGGACAATAGGAATAATGGGATTATGGATTGCTTTTGTCACAATGATGATGTTTATTTATTATGGTGGTGCATACCCAGATCCAAGTGCAACAAAATCTGCTCCATTCCCTATGACAATATTCTATGCTACATTAATTATGGCAAGAATTTTTAATGGACTCAGCAGCAGATCTATCAGCGATTCTTTCTTTACTTATGGCTTAAAAGGCAATATGTCTCTGATTTATGGTATTATTGCAACTTTAATATTAACTATTCTTACAATCAACTTAGATTTTATGAACCCAATATTCAATACAACGCAATTATCGCTAAATGATTGGTTAATAATCACTTTAGCGGCATCATCAGTATTGGTATTTTCAGAATTTTATAAAGCAATTTTGAGAAAAATTGTTAAAGATTAAAAAATTAAATTAAATATTATTTATTTTTATCATAATTAGTCTTTTTAGTCGTTATAAAAATATGATAAGAACGGTTAATTTATAAGATTAATAGTTGGCTTAAAATTTGATAAAGTAAGTAATAAAATAAATGATAATAAATTGATGCTGAACCTATGTCGGAACTAAAACAAATACTCGTTGTCGAAGACGAATTAACAAACGCAATACTCTTAAAGAGAATATTAATTAGGGCAGGTTATTCGACCGTAGTTGCTCACAATGGAATGGAAGCATTGAAGCATCTCGAAAGAGACAGATTCGATGCAGTGCTTACTGATTGGATGATGCCTCAGATTGATGGTATCGAATTAATCAGAAGAATGAGGGAGAAAGTAAATCCACTTCCTTTAATAATTATGATTACTGCACTAGTATCAGAAGGTGCCAGAGCTTATGCTTTAGAATCCGGTGCAGACGACTATATTGCTAAGCCAATAGACGTCGATGAGTTGCTTACTCGACTTAAAGACGGGCTAGACCGACATCAGCAGTCTTCTCCTGGCAAGTTAGAGCATACAATTACTCGCGAATTGGACGTCAAACCTCCATTTGTAGGTGTAGTTATTGGTACTTCTACAGGTGGTCCTCCTACTTTGCTAGAATTATTTAAGGCTATGCCTCAAAAAGTTAATGCTGCATTCTATATTGTTCAGCATGGTCCTTCTTGGATGTTAGAAACATTTTCGCAACGCCTACAGAGAGAAACAAACTTCAATGTTTCATTAGCTGTCGATGGTATGGAATCTGAGCCAGAACATATTTATATAGCTCCAGGCGACAAACATCTAAGAATTGATCCAAAAACATTAAAGATCAGGTTAGATGACGGACCTAAAGAAAACTTTGTTCGCCCGGCTGCAGATCCTATGTTTCGTTCGGCTGCCGAAGCTTTTGGTAAATATTGTATAGGAGTTGTACTTACTGGATTAGGTCGTGACGGTGCGCAAGGAGCGGCTCAAATTGCTGCAGTCAAAGGCACTGTTATTGTTCAGGATCCAGAATCGGCTGTTGCTCCATCAATGCCAACTACTGTGATTCAATCTGGAATTGACTGCAAGACAGTCCCATTAGCAACAATGGCAAAATACATTTCAGAAACAGTATTTCCATTGTCAGCTTCATTGAAAAAATCTCAGAGAGAAAAAGAAGCTCAAGAAGCAAACGAAAATTAATTTATTGATAAATATTAAAATTTTAAAAGACAGGTCTCGCGCAGACCTGTTTTTTTTTGAGAAAGGTTTTAGAAATGCCAATAAAAATAAGTAATTTGAAAAATCGAGTGGATTTTAAAAGATGAAAGCTTTATAGTTCTCTCCATCATTTCAATTTACTTAAACTCATCTTCTCTCAACTTAACAACCGATAATCTTGGTTGCTTGATTATTGCAGTATATTAAGAAGTCAACCTTTGTTGACCATCCAAAATAAGTTTTTCAGGATTTGGAATGCGATGAAGTGTTAATCCTTCTATTAATCTTGAATTAAATCAAACATCTTTACCTCCAGTTTCTAACAGCATGACAGCTCCAATCGGATAAGAAAGAGTGACACTTGCTATCAATGAACGAATATGGTCATCATCCCAAACCCATCCACGTTGAAAATCAGGATGTTGTATTTTCCCTAAGTGAAGTTCACTTAAAAGTGGTGCATCATTTTTAAAAGTACAACCTTTGTTGATATAATTTCCTTAATAACAACAATATTTATGATTTATAAAAAAAATCCATTATATCTTTAAAATCTATGCTTCCTTCTTGCCATAATTTAATTTTCTGATCTACATCACTCAAAGATGTTAAACCTTCGATTTTAAGTTCAGTTCTATGACCCATTAAATCTGAATAAGATAAGATAATATTTTGTAAAAAGTTGATTATCATACCCCTTAATTCGATTATTTTTCTTAAAAATAGTAATTGACGTTGAACATTATAGTGTCTAAAAATCAATTTTTCTTCAGACAAGTCAGAGATAGTTCTTGGTGTCCAGGATAAAGGAGTAAGTATTTTACATAATTCTAAGTCAATCATTCTTTTATGTTTAGTAAAATCATAGTTTTTTATCTCACCTTGAAAATATTTAATTATCAAAGAACTATCTAATTCCATTTTGTGATACTTGTTAAATATTTGATTTAATTTACTTATATCGAAATCATTGAAAAGCTTTTTGGGAAATTCAAAAATAAAGCACTTTTCTTTTGGAATTTTAACGACCTTAATTTCATTATTTGCTTCTTTCGGTATTATTTGGTTGACATTACCTTTATTAATTGCAACATTAAAATCTGAAATATTGACAATCTTATACTCTTCAAAATTATCGTCAACTTCTCTTATCATTTCATAAATTGAATGTCCAAATAAAAAAATATCTCTTATTGTTTGTTGAAGAAATTTTCTAATAAATTCTGTTTTATTAACAGACATTCTTCGATTGCATATTGAAGAAATAATTTTATTTTCAATGGCTTTATCATTTGGTATAAATGAAATATCAACATTTGTTCTCTTGTCAAAATCATATGGAAAAATTCTATGTTTAACATCCTCAATGAATGTATGGGATAGAATATTAGGTTCATGATGTTTTTGCAAACCTAAAGCTCTTGACGAGAACCTTATATGTTTCTGCCCATCAAATATTTTACTATCAAGATTTTTCATTTTTTTCCTTCCGTTCGCAGTACAAGGTTAATTCATTCAAGAAACTCCTTCTATATCCAACATCAATGTCTCTTGATGATAATCTACACAAAAGAAACAATTCCAAGAAAATCTCTGAAAAATCATAATAGAACGAGAAATATTCATCCCTTGGGCAAATCAATTCAAGAAGTGGATTATCAATAGTAAAATCATTTTTTTTGATTTCAAATTTATGATTAAAGATATCAAATTCAGAAATGAGCTTCGTTTCCTTAAATTTTCTTCTAAGTGATTGCTTCCTTAGTTCTTTTTGTTCAAAATTTAAATCCATCCCATATTGAAAGTTTTGTGCCAATGAATATCGCAAAACAAATCCTTCAATAATTCTCCTTTCGTAATTAGGATCTTTACTATTCATCTTCTTAAAATATCTGTCCCAAGCAGAAAAAATAGTCTTTTTATATGAATCGTCACTATATAGTTCAGAGTAGATTAGAGCAATTCCACATATATCAAGTAAATCGAAGATAGTTTGGTTTGATACTTTTATCTGCCATTCAATTGTTTGTTCTTTGACTTTAGCTTCCTTTAATAGATTTTCGGCTGCAATAATTGCCGAAGGAAGAAATGTGTCAAACAAAGTTGAAAAAAGAGAGGAGTCATTATTAAACATTGCTTCATTCAATTCTTTTGAAATAATAGAATAAGTCTGTCCGAATATATCTGGTAATTCATCTGATTGCTTCAAATATGTAAGATAAAGAAGATTGTCGGATAAATCAACCAAATAACTAATTCTAATCTTATTAAAATTATCAGTCCAACTATCAAAATTCAATGGAATCCAAGTTGTTTCGACATTCTTTTTTAAAACGTCGAAATTTCTTATTATTTCAAATGTCCTTTCAAAATGCTTATTTTGAAAAGTAAGGTTTTCTATCCCTAACAATTGACAAAAAGAGGCATAGGATTTATTGTTGTTTGTCTCAAAGAAACTGATTGTTTGAGAATATAATTCAAAAGATTTTGAAAGCTTATCCATTACATTCTTAAAATCCAAAATATAATCGGTAGCTGCATATTGAATGATAAACCAAGAAGGTGTTACAATTTTTCCCTCAATGGATTTCTCGTTATCGATCAGTTCTTTTATTTTAAATAGAGATGTTTTAAGAGAAGGAACAATAGAATTAATATTCAAATCCTGCAACTTATTAAATTTTGGAAGTAAATTATTAATCATTGATTTGAATTTTGTACTTTCCAAAAAAATACATTTCTTGAACATTCCCAATTCGAACCTTTGATATATCTTATAGTAGCATTCTAAAATACCCAAATTGATGTACTGATCTGAAATATCAATATTATTAGGTAATTCTTTATTGTATTTCTCTGGAAATATTTTTAATATCAATTGATTGCATTTTAATATTATAATCTCTAATGTTCTCGTGTTATACAATGAGCCGACTTTTTCTGTAAATTGCCCTAAGTTATTTAATACTTGGTATATGGTTTCAAATTTTCTTTCGCCTTCTAACTCATTTAA
>JAUQWR010000760.1 GCA_030835065.1 Candidatus Kapaibacterium sp. | reverse complement strand
TTCGGTAGCAGAAAATGAATGGGATGAAATAAATAACAAATTAAAAAACTTTACAAGGATTTTCGAAAATGACTAATAATCAAACTTGCGATTTGATGATTCAAGAATTTTTGGATAATAATATTGATATGTTCTTTATTTCTCCCGGATCGAGATCAACAAATATTACTATTGCAATTGCATCAAATAAGAATACTAAGTCTTTGATATGTTATGATGAAAGATCTGCTGCATTTGCCGCCTTAGGGTATGCAAAAGCAGCAAAAAGACCTGCAGTATTAGTATGTACATCCGGTACAGCTCTTGCAAATTATCTACCTGCTATTGTCGAAGCTTCTATTTCTGAAATTCCCATGATTATTTTAAGTGCCGATAGGCCTTCTGAATTATATCATTCAGGTGCTAATCAGACAATCGATCAAGTTGGTATCTTTGGCTCTTATATTAGAGAATTTATAGATTTAGAGTCTGTTGAGTCTGAAATTGATAAAAATTATTATACTCAAATGATTAGCTATTCAATTTTTAGATCACAATCGCCAATTAGTGGACCTGTTCATATCAATTTCAGAATTAGAGAACCATTTTTGAATGATTCTCAGGAGAGTTCTGTTAATGTATTGAAATCTAAATATTTTATGCCTCAGTATTATCCAAGTGAAGATGCACTTATAGAGGTCGAATCTGAGATTTATTCTGCTAATAAGATACTATTTGTTTGCTCAACTTTAGAAATAGAAGAATTTTTACTTGTTGATAATTTAGCTAAAGTATTAAACGTACCAATTTATAATGATGCCTCAGTATCTTTTGTCAATTCTGAAAATGTTATACATTATTTTGATTTGATTTCATCAGCAAATAATAAGGAAATTGTCCCTGACTTAATTGTATATTTTGGACAAAGAACTGTATCAAAAAGATTGTCTAAAATATTGAAATACAATAATATTAAGCGCATTATTGTTGCTGATTCATTTAAGAGATTTAATCCAGAATTATTAGAGCAGACTCAGATTATTACTGATATTAAATTGTTTTGCGAAGAGTTAATTGACCTGGAAATTGAAGCAAAGGACTCTAAATATTTAAATACTCTAAAATCTCTTGAATCGCTTATCAACAATGTATTATATGAATCAAATAATGATTTAAATGAAATCTCTATAATACAGAAACTTAATAGAATTAACCTATCTGATAATGCCTTATTTATTGGCAATAGTATGATTATTAGATACTATGAAGCGTATAAGTCCGGAATGAATTTTTCAAGTGTTTTCGTAAATCGAGGAGCCAGTGGTATTGATGGTTTGATTTCTACAAGTGTTGGATTATCAATAGGGTTAGAACAAGATGTATTATGTCTTATAGGCGATTTATCTTCAATTCATGATTTAAATTCCTTACATTTACTTAGTCGCACTAATAAGAAGCTGATTATTATCATATTTAATAATAAATCTGGTGCAATATTTCGGCATTTGCCAATTTCAGAAAATAAGCATTTTGAGGAATATTTCCTCACTCCTCATAATTTCGATTTCGAAAATGCTGCTAAGATGTTCAAAATCAATTATTTTAATCCTAGTACAATTCATGACTTTGAACAAATGTTGATAAATGCTCTAAATAAGGAAAATTCCTCAATTATTGAAATTTTTACTGATTCTGAAAAGTCTCATACAATGCATAATAAATTATTAAATGAAGTTGTAAAAGTAGTTGAAAAATAAGCTTGATAGATATGATTAAGTTTAATGTTAAAACATATGGCTCAGTAGATAATAAAGCGATTATTTTTGTTCATGGCTTTATTGGATCTGCAGAAGATTGGGAAGAAATAATCTTAGAATTTAAAGATAATTATTATTGCATTGCCATAGATTTGCCAGGGCATGGTGCTACTATATGCGATTGTGATGACGATTTTCAAATTCATAATACTAACACTCAACTTCGTTTGCTTTTTGATAGTTATGGTGTTGTTTCTCCAATAGTAACTGCTTACTCGATGGGAGCACGATATATGCTCGATTTTGCTGTGCAGCATCCTGATTACTTTTCAGCAATGATTATTGAATCCGGTTCCTGTGGACTAAAAACCGAACAAGAACGTAAAGAAAGAGTATTTAATGATTATCTTTTATCACAAAGAATTAATGAGTCCTCTATGCTTGAGTTTCTTGAATTTTGGTACTCATTGCCATTATTTGGAGAAATAAAGAATCATCCTGATTACAAAGATTTGATATATAACAGAGCAAAATCCGATAAAAATGGTTTAATTAAATCATTAGAGTTCGCTGGAACAGGCAAAATGACAGCCTTGCATGAACAATGGAAAAACTTACAAATTCCTAGTTTATTGATTACAGGCGAAAATGATAAAAAATATTCTGAATTATTATTCGAAATGTATTCAAATAATAAGTATTCTAATTTCCAATTGGTTCCTAATGCAGCTCATAATTCCCATTTCGAAAACAAAGAAATTTTTGTTAAATATGTAAAAGAATTTTTGAATAAATTATAATAAGGTGTATTATGTCGCAATTTAATTGGGTTTCTTCAGGAGACTATCAAGATATTAAATATGAAAAATATGAAGGTATAGCCAAAATAACAATTAATAGACCACAGGTTAGAAATGCCTTTCGTCCGATGACCGTTCAGGAAATGTCTATTGCTTTGAATGATGCACGCATGGATCCTGAAATTGGAGTGATTATTCTTACAGGTGAAGGCGAAAAAGCCTTTTGTTCTGGTGGTGATCAAAAAATAAGAGGCGAAGCCGGATATAATGACGAACATGGTGTGCAGCACCTTAATGTTCTTGATTTTCAACGTCAAATTAGAACTTGCCCTAAACCAATTATCGCTATGGTTGCTGGATATGCTATTGGTGGAGGACATGTGCTACACTTGATGTGCGATCTGACCATTGCTGCCGATAATGCTATTTTTGGTCAAACCGGACCCAAAGTTGGTTCATTCGATGGTGGTTATGGTGCTTCTTATATGGCTCGTATTGTGGGACAAAAGAAAGCACGCGAAATTTGGTTTCTATGCCGCCAGTATAATGCTAAAGAAGCATTAGATATGGGCTTGGTGAATACTGTTGTTCCTTATGAAAATCTTGAAGAAACTACTGTGCAATGGTGCCGTGAGATTTTAGCTAATTCTCCTATTGCTATTCGCTGCTTAAAAGCTGCTCTTAATGCTGATTGTGATGGTCAGGCTGGTCTCCAAGAATTAGCCGGTAATGCAACTATGCTATTCTATATGTCTGAAGAAGGTCAGGAAGGTAGAAATGCTTTCGTTGAAAAACGTAAACCTGATTTTTCTAAATTTAAAAGAAGACCTTAAGTTTTTTGGTGTTGATAACTATTTGGTGTTTGCTAGTAATTGAATTATTTATATGGAATTGAGTTTATTAACATTTATCAAATAGTTATCAACATTTTTACTTTTTAAATGTTGATAAAT
>JAUQWR010000759.1 GCA_030835065.1 Candidatus Kapaibacterium sp. | reverse complement strand
GTAGATACAGAACAAGAAGATTTCGGTTTGCCAACTAAGCAAAATGAAACCGAATCCATTCATCTTATAGCTCTGCAGAAATATAAAATTGATTCTTTAAGTATCGAACTTAAGCCCCAATATTCTGTTTTTAAACCTTTATATTCTGAAATTTTACCTATAAATCGAAAAATCACTAGTTATGGAATCAATTTAAACTTATCATATCAATTAGACTCCAATCTTTTGTTTTCGATGAATATAAACAATGCACCTTCTCAACCTTCAATTAAAGAAATATTCAATCAAAAGATTGATTCAATTTCATCAAGCTATTTAAATTCTGAGTCTGCTACCAGATTAGAAGCCAATGCAGAATATTCTGATTCACAATTATTATTAAAAATTGGCTTAGCATATAATTATCTTAATAATAAAATAATTGAGAAAAGAGATTCAATCAATTCAATTTATTATGAAAATTCTGAAGCTATAAATTGTATCTCAGGATATCTAAATTTTGCCAGCAATTTTGATAATATCAATCTAAATTTTAGATATGATTTCAATACAAACAAACCACAAGATTTCTACTTGTCTCCAAACCATATCTTTAATTGTTCATTGGTATATAATATATTTCAACATACTTATGCTATGTTTTCATTTAATTATTTTTCAAAAACCGAGCTAAAAATTCCCTTCTTAAAAAACAAAACTCGTGAAGCAATTTCACTTCTAAACTTCAAACTATCCCACAACCTGATGGGCAGTAACGAATTGTTTGTTGTATTTAATAATTTACTTGATAGAAACTACGAGTCATCTATTGGTCAATCTGCTCCCGGTCGTTCATATTATCTCGGCATTAAATTAGGTTTCTAATATATTTTCTAATTTGTAATCTTGAATAAAAGCTTAAACATTCGTAATTTGTACCAAAATTATTAACAAATAATTGATAAAGTGATGAAGACAATATTGGTATTTTTATCGATGCTTGTTGTATTGGCATCTTGTTCCGATCCATTAGACGATAAACCAAAAAATTCGAATGGTGGAACTCATCGCAACAACTACTTTGAAGGATATGACGAATTTATATATCAAACAATAGAAACATACA
>JAUQWR010000758.1 GCA_030835065.1 Candidatus Kapaibacterium sp. | reverse complement strand
CTTTTGAATTTATTTTTTTCAATTCTTTCAATAATTCAATACCATTCAGTCTTGGCATTAGATAGTCCGATAATACTGCATCATATTTTTTTTCTTTAAATGAATTTAAAGCTTCGTATGGGTCTGAATAAGATTCACAATCGAAATCATTCAGCATCAAAACGTCTTGCAACACGTCTAAAGAAGTTTTATCATCATCAATCAACAGTATGTTCATGTATCTTTCCATTTTTACCATTCAAATTGTCAAAGACAGATGAATAGATACAATTACAATGCCAAACTTTTAAAATCACTGTATAACAGCTTCTACTCTATGTTTTCATTTTTCTCAATCATTTTTCAACACTGTTCGAATTTGAACGACGTTCGATTTTGAACGTCGATTTTGAGCAGCGTTCACTTTTGAACGCACTTTAAATCATTTATTAAATTTTTTCCTAAAAAAATGCTAAATTGAACATTATTTTTTGTAAAATCGGAGTTTTTTAATGGATGTAATGTGGTCGCCTTGGAGATCTCAATATATTGGAACTTTTAAGGATGAAGTAGAAAAAAGCAAAGAAGATTGTTTTATTTGTGCTGCTGCTCAAGATTTGGATAATGACAAGGAGAGATTGGTAGTTTTTCGAGGTAAATATTCTTTTGCGCTTTTGAATAAATATCCATATAATAATGGACATGTAATGATAACTCCATATCGTCATATCGGTGATTTCGAATTATTGAATTCTGACGAAATGAACGAAATTATGCAAATTGCACAAAAAGTAGTATCCGCTCTCAAAACCATCTATAATCCGCATGGATTCAATATTGGTGCAAATATTGGTCAATCCTCGGGCGCAGGCTTGCCTGGTCATTTCCACCTGCATTTGGTGCCTCGTTGGAGTGGCGATACCAGCTTTATGTCCACTCTTGCCGATATTAAAGTTGTTTCTATATCGCTTGATGATACATGGAATTCACTATACGGAATTTTAAATGAATCCAAATAAATCTGAAAAAATAGCCCCAAAAAAGTCCTTGGGCCAAAATTTCTTAACTGACAAAAATATCGCAAATAAAATTGTTGATACTTTAGGTGATATAAATGGACATAAAGTATTTGAGATCGGTCCGGGTATGGGCGCTATTACCGGCTTGATTCTCGATCGTAATCCTTTTCTTAGCTCTATCGAACTCGACAAGCGTGCTATTGATTATCTTATAACTGAGTACTCTGCACGTCTGGGTACCAACTTTGAACTAATCCATTCGAGCATTCTTGATTTTGATTTGCCTGAGTATATTCATTCTAATAATATTAATTCAAAAGTCGCTGTTATTGGCAATATTCCTTACAATATTTCAAGTGAAATTTTCTTCTGGATTTATAAAAATGCCAAACATATCGATAGAGCTGTTTTGATGATTCAAAAAGAAGTAGCCAAAAGATTAGTTGCCAAACCGCGTACTAAAGATTATGGTATATTGACTTTAGCTATGGAGTTGTGTGGCAAAGCAAAAATTGCTTTCGATGTGCCGGCAGGTGCTTTTTTCCCTCGCCCTAATGTTACTTCTTCTGTTATTAGATTCGATTTAAATTCCGATACAGAAGTCTATTCACATTTTGATAAAATGATGAAGCTTATCAGAGCATCTTTTTCGCAAAGAAGAAAAATGCTAAGCAAT
>JAUQWR010000757.1 GCA_030835065.1 Candidatus Kapaibacterium sp. | reverse complement strand
TGTGATAGGATTTGCACCTGCTTCGGCTATATGATAGCCGCTTATACTAAGTGAATAGTAATTTTTTATATCATTTTTTGAAAGATATTCTTGCAAATCCCCAATTAACTTCATTGCAAAGTCTATAGAAAATATACAAGTATTCTGACCTTGATCTTCTTTCAACATATCAGCCTGGACAGTGCCTCTTAGTCTTCTAAAAGTTTGAATTTTGACTCTTTCTATTTCTTCTTCAGTTAAAATCATACCTTGAGATTTGATTTTTTCAAGCTCGCGCTTGAATGCAGTAATAAAAAAGAAAGCAACCATAATTGGTGCCGGAGCATTGATTGTCATTGATACTGAGGTAAGAGGATCGCTTAGGTCAAATCCTTTAAGCAGAAGCTCCATATCATCGACAGAGCAAATAGAAACACCGCTTTCGCCAATTTTTCCATAAATATCCGGTTGGAGTGCGGGATCTTCGGCATACAAAGTGATACCATCAAAAGCCACAGACAGTCTTTTAGCACTATCATCAGCACAGAGAAAATGAAATCGTTTGTTTGTTCGTTCGGGTGAGCCTTCGCCGGCAAATTGTCTTTTAGGGTCTTCTGTTGTTCTTTTATATGGAAATACACCTGAAGTAAATGGAAACTCGCCTGGAAAATTTTCTAAATAGAAAAACTTTGTAAGATCTCGCCAATTATTTGTAGATGGTGGCAATACTTTTGGAATTTTTGTTCCGCAAATGCTAGTATTATACAATTTTATTGTATGGGTTTTATCTTGAATTTTGTAGGAAAGTTCATCATTAAAACATGATTTTTTCTTAGATTCATAGTTTTCTAAAAAGTTTATAGTATCTTGGCTTAAATGGCTATAAGCAATTTCATATTCTTTTCTTAAGCTATCTTTAAGAATAGTGTCGTTAATATTTTCCGATGAAATAAGCAAAGAGTGAGCTACACCGGCTTTTTCTGCCTCATTGATAGCAGAGTCTTTGTATTTGCGTACTGTATCGGCAATATCTGCCAGATAGTTAATCCGTTTGTGTTCAATTAGACCATTGCCATCAGACTTACCAATTGGCAGAATAGTGAGCAATTCACTTTTTATTCTATCGGATTTGATATAATCAATATCAATTTTCTTAAGTATATCTATAAATAATTTATTAACGCCGGGATTATTGAATCTATTAGCAGATGCAGCATAAACCGGCAAATCAAGATCTTCGAGAGCTATGTTTTTATTGACTTTTTCGCCTCTAGAGCGAATGTAATTAATCTTGACTTCGCGGTATGCATCGTCAGAACCTACTTTTTCGAATTTATTAATTACAATAAAATCGGCAATATCGAGCATATCAATTTTTTCTAGTTGAGAAGGTGCGCCAAATTCTGCAGTCATTACATAAACAGAAAGATCGCTTATTTCAGTAACTTTGCTATTAGCCTGACCAATTCCACTAGTTTCGACAATAATAATATCAAATCCGCAAGATTTTAAAATATTGATTGAATCATAGATTGAGTCAGAAATTTCAGAATCTCTATTTCTTGTAGCAAAGCTTCTAAAATAAACTCTATCATTATAAATCATATTATAGCGTATTCTATCACCTAATAGAGCACCTTTTGACTTGCTTTTAGAAGGATCGACAGCAAGCACAGCGATATTGAAATCATTTGTATAGTTGAGAAAACGCCCAATAATTTCATCGATTATGGAACTTTTTCCACTACCTCCGGTACCAGTAAAACCAAGAACTATAGATTTATTTTTATCATTGTTTTTATAAACATCCCTTAAAGAATTTTTTAGCTCTTCATTATCGGAGTTTTCAAAAAATGAAATTTGTTTTGATATTGATTTATGGTTGATGGTATTGTTTTGCTTAATAATAGATTCGTCGATATTAAAACTGAGTTTATTATTTTTAGCAATTTCAATTCTATTAATAATATCATCGGCAATACCATCAATACCAATTTTTTGACCATCAAGAGCGTGATAAATTCTTTCAATACCATAATCTTGGAGTGAGTCGATTTCCGAAGGAAGTATCACTCCACCACCACCACCAAAAACAAGTATATCATCAGAATCTAATCTATTGAGTTCATCTTTAGCATATTTAAAATATTCATTATGGCCTCCCTGATAAGAGCTAACAAGTATAGCATCAACATCTTCTTGAACAGCAGTAGAAACCACTTCATTGACAGAGCGATTATGACCAAGATTAATGACTTCTGCACCGCGTTTTTGCAATAATCTTCTAAAAATATTAATCGATACGTCGTGTCCATCGAAAAGAGCCGCAGCTGTAACTAATCTGATTGAAGACATTCTAAACTCCTATTTGAGAATACTACGAGAAATAACAAGCTTTTGAATTTCGCTTGTACCTTCATAAATTTCAGTAATTTTAGCATCGCGATAATAGCGTTCGACGTTGAAATCTTCTGTATAACCATAACCACCATGAATTTGGACAGCATATTTTGCAGCCATCATAGCCACTTCAGAAGATTTTAATTTTGCCATAGCAGCTTCTGTCGAATAATTTACTTTTTTATCTTTAAGCATAGAGGCTCTATGAGTGAGCAGCCAAGCAGCATCATATTCCAATTTCATTTCTGCAAGCATCCATTGAATAGCTTGAAAATTAGCAATAGCTTGGTCGAATTGAAATCTTTCTTTAGAATATTTTACAGAATCTTCGAACGAAGCACGAGCAATACCAAGAGCTTGTGCCGCAATACCAAGGCGACCACCATCGAGTGTAGTCATTGCAATTTTAAATCCTTCATTTAAATTCCCTAAAAGGTTTTCTTCTGGCACTTCTACATTATCAAGAATAATTTCGGCAGTAGAAGAAGCTTTTATACCTAATTTCTTTTCAATTTTTCCGATTTTATATCCTGGCATATCTTTTTCGACAATAAAAGCAGATACCCCGCGAGTTTTTAGTGCAGGTTCGGTCGAGGCAATCAAAACAAATACATCAGCTTCTTTGCCGTTGGTTGCAAAAAGTTTAGAACCATTAAGTATCCATTTTCCATTTTCTTTTCGAGCAGTAGTTTTTGTAGCTCCGGCATCAGAACCGGCACTAGCTTCAGTAAGTGAAAAGCTACCAATTTTTTTGCCTGATAATAGATCCGGCAGGAATTTTCTTTTTTGTTCTTCGGTACCAAATCTAAAAATTGGGTCACAGACTAGAGAAGAATGAGCAGAAATAATAACCCCAGTAGAGGCACAATATCTCGAAACAGCTTCTACAGCTAAGAAATATGAAGTAAAATCCATACCTGCTCCGCCATATTCAGTTGGATAGGCAATGCCCATCAAGCCCAATTCACCAGCTTCTTTTATAATTGACTCAGGAAAAATATGATTGCGTTCGTTTTCTGATGCAACTGGGGCAATCTTTTCTTTTGCAAATTTTTCGACCATGTCTCTAAGCATGATCTGCTCTTCGCTTAATAAATAGTCCATGACTTCTCCTACAGTATTGAAAATTAAATCTGAAATAGTGTCAATTATTAATCAAAA
>JAUQWR010000756.1 GCA_030835065.1 Candidatus Kapaibacterium sp. | reverse complement strand
CATTTAAAAAGCCATTCGGCATCATCAATGAATTGTCTAATACAAGAATGCGAGACAGGTCTGCCAGGCATAACAAATTGATGGAATGCATTACCTGCTTCGGAATGGAAATTCCATGTGAAAGGCATTTCCCAAGCACTATCTAATGATGATTTATGCACACGTTTTTTCCAATTTAGAGAATATCTTCCAGGAAAAGTAGGTGTGCGTTCCTTGCCTGTATTAGCAGCTGCAAATCTTATAAGTTTGCCATATTCATAGCAAGCATAAGCCTGCATGTGATTATCGACAACTACCAGTTTTTTTAAGTTTTTAGCACCTGGATAAAATTGAGGAAATACAGAATAAGCCCTGAGATCCTTAACAAATGTATCAGGAATGACTACTTTGCTACCTGCAACGAAGAATCTAAATTCTTTGCGGCTGAGTGTAGCCAATAGCTTTTTATATTGTTCTCTTTCGGTAGAGTCTTTGTATTGCCTAACGAGTGTGAGTAGTTCTCCGAGCGACTTAAGAGTGCGAAGCTCATATTTGATTACGGGAAATGGGTCTTCTATCGGTTCTGGTTTAGTTGTATCAGCTTGTAGTGTATTAGCTTGATTTTGGCTGTCATTATTAGCACAAGAAATCCAACAAATGAAACTTAACAAAAACAATAAAGCTAAATATTTCTTCATAAATTTTCCCGTTAATAAGGATTAAATATAATTATGAGTTTCGTTCAATACTTTTAACCCCTGGAATTTCGATCAATTGATCGAATAATTCCTGAAGCATACTATTATTAGCAACTTTAATAGTGATATAACCTTCGAAAAGCGAGTCTTTCGATTCGAATTTCACACCATATAGATTAGTAAATCCATGATTGATAAGTGTGCGTGTTATATCTTGAAGCATAAATTCTCTATCTTCGCCAATGATTTTTACTTCGATAAAGAATTGGTCTTGCTCTATAAAATCCCAAGTGATACTATATAAATCTTCGCTATGAGTTCTTATAACTTTTTTAATACTCTCGCATTCGGTGCGATGCAATAAGAATTGATGTTTATCAATTTTTTGAAGTACAATTTCATCTCCAGGCAAAGGGTTGCAGCATTTCGCAATTTCAATATTATCGTTGGCAGATTTTTGATATTTCATCTTAGGTCTGATTTCATTTGCTTTAGCTCCGGATTGAATTTGCATTTGTCCGGAATCATTTTGTTTTCTGATTCCGCCTTTTAGTTTGTAACGAATAAATTCCATTACTTTATTTAAGCTCAATTTGGACGAGCCTAAAGCTAAATAAAATTCTGATTTAGAGGCAAATTTTAGAGATTTTAGAAGATTATTAAAATCTTCGTTATCTAAGTTTAGTCCATGTTCGGAAATGCTTTTCTTCCAGAGTTCTTTGCCTTCTAGCTCAAGTCTTTTTTCTTCATCTTTTAAATATTTCTGAATTGCTTGGCTTGCTTTGCTGGTAACAACGTAGTTAAGCCATTCTTTGCCTGGCACTTGGTTTTTGGAAGTCAAGATTTCTACTTGGTCGCCATTTTGAAGCTTATAATTGAGCGGAACAACTTTTCCATTAATTTTTGCACCAATACAGTGGCTTCCAATTTCTGAATGAATTTCATAGGCAAAATCTAAAGGAGTAGAGTCTTTAGGTAATTTTTTAAATTCATTTGCCGGAGTAAACACATAGATTTCGTCTTGGAAAAGATTTTTGCGAACTGCATCAAGCAATTCGGGAGTATAGTCGCTCCCTGCATTTTCGAATATTTCTCTGACCACATCCATCCAGCTTTGAATATGCTGATCGTCCATAATAGACTGACTGCCTAGCTTGCCACTCTTGTATTTGAAGTGTGCAGCAACGCCTTGCTCCGAAACGTCGTGCATTTCGCGAGTTCTTATCTGCACTTCTACAGGCTTTTGATCATTGCCTATTAGAGCAGTATGAATCGAGCGATATCCATTTTTTTTAGGGCTGGAAATATAATCTTTAAAAGTTTCAGGTACAGGAGGATAGATACCTGCAATGATACCATAAACATAGAAGCACATATTCCTGTCTTCTGTGTCAAGAATTACTCTAACAGCAAATAAATCATATAATTCTTCTATTGGTTTGTCTCTTAGAATTGTTTTATTGTATATAGAATAAATATGCTTTGGTCTTCCTCCGATTTCGTATTTTATTCTAAGCTTTTTGAATAATTCATCTTTGCTCAAGGCTTCTACGATTGGAGAAATAAAGTTGCGTATATAATCTTCTCTTTCTTCGCGAGTAAGATTTAATTTTTGTCTAATCTGATCATAAATTTCGCGATTTAGAAACTTGAAAGCAAGATCTTCGAGTTCCCATTTAATATTTCTAAGCCCAAATCTATTAGCGAAAGGGGCATAAACTTCTAAAGTTTCGTTAGCAGCGCGTTTTTGACTATCTAGAGTGAGGTGGTCAAGTGTACGCATATTATGAGTTCTATCTGCGAGCTTGATAAGGATAATTCTAACATCTTTAAAAAGTGCAAGAAGCAGCCTGCGATAGTTTTCCATTTGGTCGGAACTATTGATATGCTGGCTTTCGACATATTTGATTTTGGTAACGCCTTCGACAATCTGAGCAATCACTGGTCCAAACTCTTCTTTAATGTCTTGAATTGTATAGACATCGGTTTCGTCTGTTACGTTGTGTAGCAAAGCAGAAGCAACAGAAATATCATCGAGAGGGATCTCGTGAATCACAATTCGGGCAACCGCAAGTGGATGAGTATAGAATGGTTCGCCAGATTTGCGAAGTTTGTTTTTATGAGCAGTAACGCAGTAATTAAATGCTTTTCTAATCAGCTCTTCATTCACTTTTGGGAGATAAACCCTGCATTCTTCGAGCAAATATTCCAAATCATGTTCGGGTGAGTGTCCAAACTCATGATTTTTCTCTAACTTAGGTGCTTTTTTTAATATATCGAAATTAAGTTTCATTTATCAATTTTTAAAATCAGAATTTATAATTTCGCACTTTATGTACGATTAGTAACATACAAAAATACAACATATTTATAAAACTATGCCAATACAAAATTTTTCGAAAAATAATAAATATTTTGGTTATTATTTAAACAAGTTATAATTTCAGGATTATCAAATTAAGTGATTCATAAAATGTTTAGTTTTTTGAAAAAGTATTATCCTGCAAGGGATAGTAAGATATATTGGTTATATAAGAGATTATTAGAGCTTAGCGATCGTATCGAAAAGCACCACTTGTTTTTAATATCATCGGGAATTGCATTCAATATTTTGTTATATCTTATTCCAATGTGTTTGGTAGCAATTTATCTTGTGGATTTGTTTTATAATGGTGAGAGTTTGGCTCTGGAATTAGAAAAAATTCTTACTGAATTTTTACCACCAAATTCTAAAACTCTCGAGCTTGTTCCAAAAATTACTGTAGAGCTTAGAAACATTATAGATCATAGCTCTATTGCGGGATGGATCGGTTTGGCTTCTTTGCTTTGGGTTTCTTCTACTTTGATTAGTACATTGCGCTCCGGGCTAAATGCTATATTTCAGGTTAGTACACAGAAAATATTTGTATTTTATAGGCTTAAGGATATTTTGCTCACTGTAGTTTTTACTTTTTTGATACTTTTATATTCTTATGCTGTACCTCTATTGACATTTGTTATATCGTTTGTAACAAGTTTTACTCCCACATTTTTGCATGGTTTTTTGGCTCAAATAGCATTAATAGCTTTCACAATGATATCATCATTTGTGATGTTTTATTTTATTTATAGATTTGTGCCTGCAAAAAGACTTCCAAGGTTTGTAACTGTAAATAGTACAATAATATGCGTGATTCTCATCGAATTGTCGCGTCATTTATTTGCTTGGTATATCGGAAGTATAAGTAATTATGGCAAGTTTTATGGGACTTATGCTGTGCTTGTATCGGTTGCTATTTGGATTTATTATTCTTCGTTTATTTTGCTTTTTTCTGCTGAATTGATTCAATTTTTGCATGATGTCAAACTTAGAAAAGTAGGATATTTCGGACAAAACAGAAAATAAATGTTTTATCTCATGATTAGTGATAATTATTGTGAGTTTTAAAAGATATGTATTAATAGAATATAGCTTTAATAACCGACCATAATCCAACTATACAGAGAAGATATAGAGTAATGAGATTAAAGTGCTTTTCGCTAATTTTTTTGCTTATTGCAATTCCAAGAAATACTCCAATAACTACAGCAGGATATAGTAGGAATGAATTAAAAAAGTCTGAAGAATCCATAACGGATTGATGCATCATGCTTGCAACAACAAAAAAATTCGTAATAACGGCATATACAGAGAAGTTGCCTCTCATAGAGTCTTTTGATTCGGATTGGTTGTTGAATAGTAATATTATTGGAGGTCCGCTTAGGCTGACACTTCCATTAAGAATACCACTCAAAGCTCCAGTCAAAGCAAGCGAAAATTTGTAATTTTTTATTTTAGCTTTAAGTCCATAAAGTCTTGCCAAAGCAGTAATAACAATAATAGTACCGATTGCAGCCATAAGTGTGTTTTTATCAATGACTTTTAGCAAATAAACACCTATAGGAATAGTAAGTATTCCGAATACAATCATCAAACTAATTTCTTTGAGGCGAATTTCCTTTTTAGCATCGAGAAGTACTAATAAATTAATAGGAATACTACA
>JAUQWR010000755.1 GCA_030835065.1 Candidatus Kapaibacterium sp. | reverse complement strand
GAGGTGTTGAATAATATTATCAAGTGGGAAAGCCAGGGACAAGATACAACTGAGGTCTATGATCAAGTAGCCAAATCTCTTGGCAAATCTCCTGAAGAGGTTAAAAAGCTGGTAGAACAACAAAAACTATCCATTCAACAGGCAGATAAAGAAACTTCTTCAGTAGAAAAATTAGCCGAAGCTTGGGGAAAAGCGACCGCAGCAGCACAAAAAAATGTAAGTGATGGTGAAGCAGCCTTAGCAGAAATGCAAAAAAGATATAAAGAATTAAAACGCAAAAGTGAGGCTGAATGGTCTATCGATGATAAAAAATTTATGACTGATTATAATAAAAGCTATTCTGAATTACTTAAAAACACTCGTAAAGCTGTAAAGGAAACTAAATATAATGCTGCAGTTGAAGAACAGATAGGACATATTACTGGCAGAATTGTAGAAGATAAAAAGTCTGCTTACGAACTTGCAAAAGAGCAAGCAGACAAAGAAAAATCCATGCTTGAACTTAAAAATCAAGAAAAAATCCTTGATGATGAAACTTTAAGATTAGAAGAAAACAGGCAAGAAACTGTTTGGGATAGTTTAGTTCTTGAAAAAGATAAATTGGATATGCTTGAAGCTCAAAAGGCAACATTGGAGAAGGCATATCAAATTACTAAAGATGAAAACGGCAAATTGGTAATTGGAATTAAAGCCGGAAAAGGAGAAAAGAAATCAGAAATTGATGAGGCTGTAACAGAAGAAATTAACAATATCAATCAAAGTATTAAAGAGGCAAAGAACTCTGTTAAGGGTGTTGAAATTCAAATTGAACTTGATAAAAAGGATATTGAAAAACAACTTGCAGAATATGAAATACAAAAAACCATTCATCAGATTGAACTTGGTATCAAAGGTACTGACGAATTCGATAATTTAATAGCATTGACACAAAAACAAGTAGATTTATCGAAAGACGAATTAAAATCAAGCAATAATGCGATTGATGATTTGAAAAAGAAAATGGAGAAAGAATTAGTTAACAAAAATCTAAATGATAAGCAACGACAGGCAATTAAAAATAAGTATGAAATATTATTACTTGAAGAAAAAAGAAGGAATGTTGAGTTAAGTAAAAATGTTGATGAAGCTGAATCCAAGGTTAATGAAATTGTAGATAAAAAATATAATTTTAGGTTGCAAAAACTCAATGAATTCTATGATAGGCAGAAAGAAGTTACTGAAAAGAGTTACGAGGAACAAAAGGATATTGCCGATTCTTTTAGCAAAATCTTTGTAGAATCACTAAATAAAGTAACTTCATCAAATGATGATTTAGAGCTTAAGAAGTTTGAATCTAAGCAAGAGGAAAGATTAAAACTACTGGAAGATTATAAGAATGCTGAGATATTTAGCGAAGAAGAATATCAAGCCAGAAAA
>JAUQWR010000754.1 GCA_030835065.1 Candidatus Kapaibacterium sp. | reverse complement strand
ATTTAATTTTCTTGTTACTTTGTTAATTAAAATAAAGATTTGAAATCGTTTTATTACCCTCTTGAGTGTCGCCTGACGCAGTCGGGCGGGGTGGATTTTCTTCAGTTTTGGGAATTTAAGAGTCCACCCCGTCTGCCTTCGGCAGACACCCCTCAATGAGGGGAATTGGCTACTGCTGCCATTCTTCACGGCTTTTAATTCAACTTTTTCATCATTCCATTTTCCAAATACAATATGGAAACGTCTTATTACACTCGAGTGTCGTCCGACGCAGTCGGGCGGGGTGGATATATATAAAAAAAACTTCCGAATCTTAATGATCGGAAGTTTTATGTACATAATCCAATTATTATTATTATTTGCCTATATATGGAAGTCCTTTGCTAAACCAATCTTTAGCAGGAGCTCCGAGTATATAATGATCGAAAAACTCTTTCATTTTTACAGAATAATCCACCTTGTTTTGATAACGTTTGGGCCAATGTGGCTCGTTTTCGTATTGCAACATAACGGCATTTCGATTATATCGACGCATAACCATATAAAGTTCTAAACCTTGCTGCCACGGCACTGCTTCATCTACATCACCAAATTCGATCAAGAAAGGTGTATTCATCTTTTTAGCACTGAAAATTGGAGAATTGCGTATATAATTATCTAATGAATCTAATAGGGATCCACCAATTCTGCTTTGTTGTGCTTCGTATTGAAACTGACGTGACAATCCAGATTCAAGCCTTACCTGGCTATACGCACTTGTCATATTTGCAACTGGTGCGCCAGCTCCGGCTGCTTTAAAGAAATCTGTCTGTGTAACAACAAATGCAGTCTGGTATCCACCCCATGAATGTCCTTGTATGCAAAACTTAGTCGAATCTGCAATTCCCATGCTAACGATCTTTCTCGAGCCTGACAAGAGGCAATCTAATGCATCATATCCGGGATTGCCTACATAATATTTGATATCAGGAACAAATATTAAATATCCGCTACCAAGATAAACCTGATAAACAGGTCTGTGTGTAAGCACTGGTTGAGTAAACCAATAAGTTCTATCAGTCATTTGCTCATAGAAATAAACCAATACAGGATATTTTTTCTTTGGATCATAATTATCTGGTTTGATAATATAACCCTGAATCGAATCACCCTTAGAATTGACCCAGCTTACTAGCTCTGTACTACCCCATATAAATTCTTTCATTTGAGGGTTTACATCCGAGATTTTCTTTAAATCTTTAAATTTTCTATCTGCAACAATCAAATCAGGGAACTCTTCAAAACTTTCGCGTGTCATGAGAATTTTATCAGATTTTTCAGCTTTTGCAATCAAATTAAATCTTTTATTTTCAAACTGAACTATAGTATTTACTCCATAAATTTTAAAACTACCTTCCAATATAGACATAGTCTTTTTCTTATTATCGAAAGCAGTATAAATTAATGAAGAATCTTTAGTGTAATATTCCCTATTTCTATCAGGATTCCATAGTCGATAAACTTGGTTATTAATCCTGCCTTCGCCACCGCTTAAGCAAATAATTGTGTGTGGCGGAGCTAATTCGACAATCCAAGTATCATAATTATCATAAATCAAAACACCTTTGCCATATTCATACCAACCTCCAAATCCACAGCTTCTTGGGTTTGAAGGTACATCCAATTCCTTATCTTCAAATGTAAAATCAAGTTCTTGCGTAACATTTTCAGATTTAGCATTTGCTACATTATAAACAAACCAATGCTTGCCCTTGAAATATACCACCGAAGCACCGTCAGGTGAAATTCTTCCAGGCTCTTCAAGTTCTTTTTCAATTAATTTTCTTTCGCCTGTTTTCAAATTGACTAAGTAAAGATCAAATTTATCTCCATACCAGGTTCTCTCTTTTAAATATGGAACTGAGCTATGAGCAACTGTGAAATTTGGATTTTCTGCAATCTCAACATCTGGCATATTAGTATCGCCAAGCATTTGCATTTTCTTTTCAGTTATCGAATAAACTGATAAGTATGTTTTGTCTTTTGTTTTGTCCCAATTTGTCTTTTCGTTTGATTTGATCAGTGGATCATTCCAATGCCAAACTTGCACTTCGGCTCTGGTTTGGATAGAATCAGCATTGAAAAAATTCTTGTCATTATATTTAAATTTATCTTCATCATCTGGATATTGTTGGGAAAATGGTTTAATACCAAAGAACAAACGAGCGCCGTCTTTTGTCCATTTCAATGAATTTTTTGAATGAATGAACCAGCCATTTGGCACTTTATCGAGTGCAACTATAGTTTCTACTGTGTCTTTATTCAATGGATTCCAAAGCATTAAAGTACATTCTTTGGGTTTGCCATTTTCTTTCAATTCAGCACTCAAAAAAGCCAATAGGCTTTCTTTTTTGTTCCATGCTAATTCAGTAAAGAATGTGTTTTCAGTTTTTGTAATTTTAAATTCAGGAGCAAATTCCTGATTTAAAGCTCTATAATAAACACCATCTTTTTCTCCTGAACGTGTCGAGACAATATAAAACAAGAATGTAGAAGTACTATCGAAAGTATATTCCTTGACGTTGTCCATCTTGATTTCAGTACCACTAGATAAATGTCTTAATACTAAAGTAGTGCCAATAGATTTATCTTTATTCTTTTTTTCATCTTTTTTAGTATCTTCTTCTGAGCTTTTATAAGCGAGCCATTTATCATCGTTCGAGAAATCAAAAGAAGCCACATTTTGAAAATCAGTTTGCTTGCCTGATTTCAAGTTCAAAAGAGCCATACCATTTTTGGGCTTATCTTTAGCTGATTTTGCATTTTCTACATCAATAGCTTTTGGGAGCACAGATGCAGCCACCCAACCTGATAATTTGCTTATCACTGGTCTATTGCCACGATCGATTATATATTTTGTAGAGTCCCAAGTTGATTGGACTATTGCTTCCTGATCGCCTCTATCAGGAATTGCACAATAAGCAGTCCATTTTCCATCATCACTTATGACTGGAAATCTCATTGCTCTAAATTTCATAACATCTTCGAATGTAAAAGGTCTTTTGCCCTCTTGCTTTTCTTCGACAGCATCTTTCTTTTTCTTATCTTTTGCTGCATAAGTATAATTGCTTGATATAATCAAAGCAAATAACGCAAATATTAAGATTAGTTTGCTTCTTTGCATAGCTGATCCCTAAATTTTTATAAATCATTCATATTTTTATTCAAATTAACAAATTTCATTGTTTTTTTACTACATTTTTCATTATCTAATCACTACAAATTTATCTTGCTTTATCCCATATGCAGATTTCATTTGTATATAATAAGTTCCTGCAGAAAACTGATTTAAAGCTATTCTATTATATATTATTCCCTTGTGGGCAATTATACTTTCATTATAAAGTAATTTCCCATCCAAAGAATATATTTCCAAAGTCATATTATCTGATATATTGCTCCATAATACCAATTCAATAAAATCTGAACTTGGGCTGTTATTAATTATAAATGAATATTTCTGATTAGTATCTTTTGCAAATGGAATTACAAAATCTTCAGAATATCTATAGCAAAAATTATTATCTACAATTTGCACTTTATAAATTCCAGGTTGCTCTATATACATAGAATTGCCAAAATTATTATCGACAATCTGATTATTATAAAACCATTGATAAGAAAATCCTTTGGGTGCATTAAGCCATGCTCCTTCTCTTTGAAGGATTGGTTTCTCAGGCAACGGGTTTATAATAACATCTACCGTATCACTATAAGCAAAGCATTTATCATTTAATGTTGCTTTGCAAAAATACTTACCAGGTTTGGTAATTTTTATAATAGAATCTCTACTACCATCGCTCCAATAGTATTTAGTATTTTCGACACTCGATAATGCTTCTAATACAACTGTATCGCCAACACAAGCCGGATTGCGTGTTTTCAAATAAATATAAAATTCTGGAATGGCATTAAACTTTAATTCAATTCTATTTGATGCAGCAATACAAGCTTCATTATTTATCGCACTAGCATAATATATATCACTTTTTGTTGCTTTTATTGAATTACCAGTTTCGCCATTAGACCATTTATAATTTACATCACCAGGATTATTTATTTGTAAATAAGCTGTATCGCCTATGCAAAAATCTAATCCATTTAATGAGCTGATTATTGGTGATTCTATCTGACAATCTCCAAGCTTTAATTTCCATGCTCCTCTGCCAAAACTTGCTGCATAGATTTCATTCTTACCATAATTAATTTCAATCTCTGAAATAATTACTTCAGGCAGATTTTTGCCAAGTGGCAACCATAATTTTAATATTTTGTCTAAATAAAACACACCCAAATCTGTTGCTATATATATATCTGCATTTTTTTTATTAATAATAATACAATTGACGGGAACATTAGGCAAATTATAAGTTATATTTTTTTTAAATTGACCCTCAAATTCAAATACTTTTTCTTCGGAATCATAATTAGTTACTGCAACAAAAATATTATCATAGTTATTTGGATTGATTGCAATCGAAGAAAATCCATTGCTTGTTTCAGCAAGTTTTACCCAAGATTTTCCTCTATCTGTAGTTTTAAATAAGTCTTTTACATTAGAACAATATATAAAATCA
>JAUQWR010000753.1 GCA_030835065.1 Candidatus Kapaibacterium sp. | reverse complement strand
CCAAAACTGCCGGGATTATTTGATGAATATTATCAATTTCATTATAAGTTGGAATAACAACAATACTTTTCATAACATAATCCTATGCTTGACCATGACCTCTTAAAACGCACCAAACTGTGCGGAATACAATTTCTAAATCTAATTGAATCGACATATTTTCAATATAATAAAAATCATCTTTCAATCGTGATTCCAATTCTTCGAAAGTAAGTGAATAAGCTTGATATTTGACTTGCCACCATCCTGTTATTCCTGGACGAACGATTAAACGACGTTTATAATGTGGTAATTCTATTGAAAATTCATCTACTAATTTCTTTTGTTCGGGTCTGGGACCCACAACACTCATATCACCTTTGAACACATTCCAAAACTGAGGAATTTCATCCAAATGAGTTTTTCTAATAAATTTGCCGAATTTTGTTACTCTCGGATCATTTACCGAGGTCCATCCTTCTCCTTTTTCGCTATTAACTTTCATTGAACGAAATTTTACCATCCTAAATACTCTGCCGTCTTTGCCTACTCTATCTTGAAGAAAGAAAATCGGTCCCGGAGAATCAAATTTGACAGCAATTGCAAGTATAAACCAAAATGGAAATCCCAAGATTATAACTAAAGCACTGAACACAATATCAAAAATTCTTTTTATTGCAGATTGCCATGGCTTGAGCAATTGTGTCCTAATTTCGATTAATGGCACTCCATAAATATTTTGAGCCCTAGTCTGTCCAGTAAATATATCGTAAAGATCAGGTTCTATATTCGCTTGAATTTTTTTATCAGTACAAACAGATACAATTTCCAATAATTTTTTATGAATAGGATTATCTGTAGTTATTATCAATTCCTCTGGATTTAATTCATCAATTATTGAGTTAAAATTTTTATATTCTGCTATATATTTTAATTGTGATTTTTCTTCTTCATTTAGTTGACTATTTAAAAAGTCCAAATCGTTTTTATCAAATACAATAAGTGCATCAACCTTATAACCCCATGAATGATACTTAAGAGTTTTTCTATAAAATTCGATAATATTCTTAGCAGATCCTATTATAATTGAAGGAATAAATACAATTCTTTTATCTCTTAACTGAATTTGAATTCTTCGTGTAATTGTGCGTCCTATCACGATACTGAAAAACATTACAATTACATACACGAAGAATAATAATCTTGGAGAACCAGCACTATTATACATTACAAGAAATACCAGCAAAGCACAACCAATGAATGTAGCTTTGGTCACAGACCACAATTCGTCGAATGGAGATCGAACATGCCAATTTCTATATTGCCCGGTAAAAAAGAATAGTACTAAAAAATAAGAAAGAAACAAAAGCCCACCGATAAAGGCGAAGGCAATGTCTGGTTCTACACTTGAGTGTATTAGTCCTGAATAAAATCTTATGTAAAACTGAATAAAGTAGCTTAATAAAATCCCAATTGAATCTGCAATCAATTGTAAAACTATTTGACTATAAACCGATTTAAATCTTCTATTTAATTTTTCAATCAACAATATTAATATCCTTCAGAACTTAAAGTAAATCTAAAGTATTTTTCAGGTTTTCCATTTATATTTTTATAGCCTACGAGTGCTTGCAACATCAAACCTCTAAAAAATTCATAAAAGCCAGTAAATTCAATATAAGAAGTTTTTTCTAAATTTCCATCCAAAAACTTGATAGTCATCGGATCGATAGGTCTTATTGTTTGCAAAACATCTCCACCGGCATTAAAAATCAAGCTATCACCATCCAAAATATTATCGCCATGTCTAATAAAACCAATATTTAAGCTAATAGGATATCTCTGCCCCCACCACCAATTTAATTTCAAAGCAATTAAATCGGAATTTGGTTTTAGAATAGAGCCTATCATTCTTTTATCATTAGTCATAGATAATTGATAATTGAAATGAGTATAAGTGAATGGTTCAACTCTGGAATATTCAGCACCAATATCGAAACCATAGGGCAAAGAAGCAATCAAAGCAAAATCCCAAGCCATTTTATTACTCCAATATCCTGTGCCAACTTTTTCAAATATTATATCATCAAGTAGATAAGACATTTTAAATTGAAGTCCATCAACTGGTTTTATCACTGTCCATAATCCCATCAACGAATTATCTCTATCATGAAGAGAGTGTTCGATTGATTTTAGAAATCCAATTGGATTGAGATAAGCTAAATCAGTAGATCTATTTCCATAAACTACTTGCTCGACAAAACCAATTTCTCCCCAACTTGGTTTTATTAAAAATTTATGATAAGCCATATATTTAGGAGGAATTTCTGATGAAAATCCAGTATCCCAATACGACTCAGCAATACCAAGCAATGAAGCATGAATAAATGAATATTCAAAAGTTTTAAATTGAGCAGAGAGCGTTACAGCATCAAAAGATGGTGAATTTGATGAGATAAACAAACGATTATTAAGACCAGCACCTTCGCTCAGATATTGTCTGCCTATAGAAGCATAAAACCAATCATTTCGATAAGCAATATGTGATTCTGAAAGATCTATATCATCATTTAGTTTTGTAAATTTTATGCTCTTTCCATATCTTGGATCAGACAAAAAGAGTTCTCTTTCTCCACTAACTACTCTGCCATTGGTAGCTTGTAAATAATATCCAAGTCGATCAGAAATAGATCCTTCAAGCCTTAGGCCTAAAGTACCTATTACAGAATATTGTTTTTTATCAAGATTATTAAGATAATCTAATGCATAAATTGGTTTTATTGCTATATTCTTTGAAGTATCAGAATATCTAAAAAACAATTTTTCTTTAGAATCAAAAAGATTATCAAAGAAGATTTGAGAAGAATCAGTTTCACTATAAATTAAAACAGCAGAATTAATTGATTTAAGTTCAAATTCTTTAATGAATTTATCAATAAGAAGAACTTCTTGTTCATCAAAATTAGTGCTTTTAGAGTTATTTTTTGCTTCATACAAAGCTTTTAGGACAATTTCTTTTCTCCAAGGAAGACTAGAAAAAGAATAATGTTTTATATGACCATTATTATCAAGCCTCTGAAGAAAAGAATAAACAGGATTAGAAACCGGCACATTTTCTATTTGTGCCGGCAAATCATATAAAGCAATCAAAATACAAATTATA
>JAUQWR010000752.1 GCA_030835065.1 Candidatus Kapaibacterium sp. | reverse complement strand
AAAGATAACACATCCCATACAAACCTTCCTTTTGCATCCTCTGGTTTAATACCAGTAATTTTGGATTGGGCTGTATTCCATTCGATGATTTTGGAATTGCAATCAGTAATATAAATACCATCGTAAGATTGCTCAATAATTTTTTCAGAAACAATCCTATTTAACTGGCTTATTTTCTGCATTTCCACAAAATTGGTTATATCAATGCCTATAAACAAATAACCATCTGATATTGGTTCTAGCTTAGTTTTTGTACAAATCCATTCAAGATTGCATTTTTTGTCAAATTCTGAAGAAATTGTATCTATTTGTGTAGTTTTATTAGTCAATAGATTAAGCTTAGCATTATCGAGTAATGCTTGATCAAATCCGAATAATGAGTTAAGATTTCTAGAAAATAAGTTTTTATCCTCTGATCTAGTATATTTGAAAGCAAAATTATTAATAGACTTAATATTAAAATTAAGATCTGTGTAGCAAATGATGGCAGGAGCTGAATTTATTAAACTTTGGGCAGAGTCTCTCTGATGAACAAGTAATTGTTCTACTTCTTTAAGGTTGTTGATATCTCTACCTACAGCAACAATTTCTTTTGGATTGCCATTTTCATCCAAGACAGTATTTATAGTCCAAGCAAACCAAACCCAACCCTGAGAAGTCAAAGCTCTATGTTCAAGGTAGGCATGATAGGGTGGGGAAATGCAATTTTGAATAATAGAATTTGTAATCTCAAGATCTTCTGGATGAATTTCGGGTAAGAAGACTTTACCCATCAACTCATCTTCATTAATATTAAAAGTTTCGCAATAGCTTTTGCTGGCAAATAAAAATCTACCATCATTATCAAGTTTTATTATCAAATCTCTTTGATTTTCGATAATAAATTTAAAATTATCATGGCTATTTCTTAGTTCTGAGTCTTTAGATTTGAAGTCTTTGAGTTTACGTGCTTTGCTAACTAATTCTTTTTTACTAAGTTTAGAAACAATTAATAAATAAAGTTCAGTATTATCTTTTTTAATCAGAATTGATTTAATTCTCAAAAAGTATTTCTTTTCCTGAGCCATATATTTAGAAATTATATCCTTGTTGATATTTATATTAATATTAATATCACTTAATGGTTTAGGAAGAGAGGCGATATTGAAAAAGTCTTTGGCTTTGTCATTTGCAAAAATGATATTCTTATTTGAGTCTGTCAATATCAAATAGTAATCTGAAGCCAATAAATAAGACAATACTGTCTCATCTGAGATTAGAGATAGATGCATCTATTCTTTTCTTCTATTTATTAATATATTTTTTGCTAATATAAAAAAATAATGAATAAAATCATCTTTGAATAATCATTTTTTTATAGAATTTTTCACTTGGAGTTTCTAAAACGTAAATATATGTCCCTATTGGCAAATGATTTAACTTACATTTTACAGTTTGTTTACCGCTCTTAATATCTTGGTCGAAACAATCGGCAACTTTGATACCTAAAATGTTTACTAGATAGAGCCTATGTCTGCCGGATTCAGCGGTATAAAAAATAATATCAGTAAAGTAATCAGCTGGATTGGGAGAATTAATCAATAATTCAGTATCAATATATGAGTCTATTGGAGAATGAATATCATTGACTTTCACCCAGCCGTTATTGATTTCAAACTCAATTGGTATGCTGCCAATTGTATTTGTACTAGAAATAATCAGATCGCTGTGGTTAGTATCGCCAAGCGAAGTATAGAATTCGATATAGCCCAAAATGCTGTCTTTATCAATCGTATTTGAATATTCCAGATTGATGATACTATTATTATTTATTCGATCTATTCTATTAAAACCGGAAAGTGGTTTTAGCAATTTTGTATGAAATACTAAATCTAAGTAGATAGAATCAATTTTTGAAAGAATGAAATTATCAAATTTCTCAAGCTTAACAGGTATCTTTATTATTTGATCTGCTTTTGTTTCAATTTTTGGAAGGCTGATAATAAAATCGGCAAAGCCTTGAACTTTGGCTGTTAAATAAATAATTCTTGTTTTATTA
>JAUQWR010000069.1 GCA_030835065.1 Candidatus Kapaibacterium sp. | reverse complement strand
TATTATATTTATGAAATTTGGTTAATTTATCGCTTTTTGTTAAGTTGTTCTTTTAAGGGGTGCAAATATTTGAAAAGATTGATGAAATCATATAGATCACGCAATAGCGATATTGCTTTTTTTCTTGTAAGAATGATTATTATATGTTTGAGTTTATTATTGATAAACCCAAATATGGAATTGCAGGCAAAGAAGAAATCAAGCAAAGCTAAGACTAGCAAGACAAAATCATCAAAAACTAAGTCAAAGTCTGCTAAATCAATTAGTAAAAAGTCAAAAACCGACACAAAAAAATCCAAGTCAAGAAAAAGTAAGAGAAAAAAAAGAGTGATCGAGCCACCTTCACACACTTTTATTCAAGATACTTTATTGGCGCCAGGTATAGTATATAAAAGAGCACATATAAAGATAAATGGATATAAGCATGATGTGCTGGTACTTCAAGCAGATTTATCAAATCCATATTGCTCGATAGGTGTTTTCAAAGCAGGTGATAATATAAATGAATTATCAAAGCTTTGTGATATTATGAAAGTGCATGATTCTATAAATCCATGCGATATTGCAGGTGCTGTCAATGCAAACTTCTGGAAAGCCTATACAAATTATCCTATTGGTCCGGTAGTTGTTGATGGTGAAGTAATCGAACTACCTACATATAAAGATTGGTCTTCGACATTTATTGCCGAAAATGGCGAGCCATTTATTGATAATTTTAGAATGAATGGTACTTTTAAAAATTCAAAAGGAAAAAGTTTTACTATCAATTTAGTTAATCGCCGTTCGGATACTTGTGGTATCGTTATGTATAATAAGTTTGGCGGAGATACAATACCATATATTAATACCAGAAGGGTAAAACAATTAACTGAAAAAAGCATAGAGAATATAGATATTGAAGAATCATTTAATGATTCGACAGAAGCTGCCTTCGATTTAGAGAAATATAAAAAAGAATTGATTGCTTCCGAAAGAAGCGCAAGCAAAGAATATAAACTTCCGAAACTTATTCTAAGATATTTAGACAAGCCGGCAATTAATAGAACTATTGAATGTAAGGTTATCGGATTTGACACTTGTGCAGTAAAAGTACCTTATGAAGGATGTATTATTTCGCTTGGAGCTAATTTTAATTTGAATGAATGCCCCAAGATTGGAGATACAGTTAGTTTTATATTCAAATCAAATACCGAATCAAACGAAAAGTTTAGATGTGCAGTATCAGGCACTCCAAGATTGGTAAGAGATGGAGTAGCACAGCACGAAGCTCGTAAAGAAGGATCACGTGGCAGAAGATTTATTAATGGAAATTTGCCCCGAACTGCAATAGGATTTGACAGAGCAAAAAAGAAGATGTTTATTGTTGCAGTAAGAGGAAGTATTGGTAAAGATGGTATAGAAGGTGCTTCATTAGCTCAGCTGTCTTCTGTAATGAAATATATTGGCTGCCATAATGCAATGAATTTGGATGGCGGCGGATCTTCAATAATGGTGATTGATAATAAAAATATGTTCAACGATGGAGATCCTTCGAATGCCCGAAGAATTTCTGTTGGATTTGGACTTATTAAAAAATGTGCTTCAGCACTTAATAGTGCCGATTCACCTTAAAATTAGTTGAGACAATAAAATTTAAATATTTTAAAACGTCAACTGTGGAAATTATTCTTTTCAATTTTTTGAAATAAAATAAACTTAATTGTAGAATACTTTTTAAGGATAAAAAAATGGCTCTCAGACTAGCTATCAATGGCTTTGGAAGAATTGGTCGTCTCGTTTTCAGAGAATTGATCAACAGAAACGCAGATGTTGAATTTGTTGGGATTAATGATTTGACTGATGCTCAGACATTAGCTCACTTATTCAAGTTTGATTCTGTTCATGGCAGATTTAAAGGCGAAGTTTCTGTTGATGGTAATGTAATGACAGTAAACGGAAAAAGAATTCCAATTTCGGCAGAAAAAGCTATTGAAAGCATTCCTTGGAAAGATGTCGATATAGTACTCGAATCAACAGGTGTATTTACTAAACGTGAAGCTTTGGAAAAACATCTTGCTGCAAGCGGAGCAAAAAAAGTTCTTTTGTCTGCTCCCGCTAAAGGCGATTTGGATGCTACTGTAGTGCTTGGTGTTAATGATTCAGTTATGACAGGTAACGAAAAAACTTTGTCTAATGCTTCCTGCACTACAAATTGCTTAGCTCCTATGGTAAAAGTACTTAACGATAACTTTGGAATCGAAAGCGGTTTTATGGTTACTGTTCATGCCTATACAAATGATCAGAGAATTTTGGACTTACCTCATAGCGATTTGAGAAGAGCACGTGCTGCTGCTGTCAACGCAATTCCAACTACAACCGGTGCTGCTAAAGCAGTTGGTTTGGTTATTCCTGAACTCAAAGGTAAGCTAAAAGGCTATGCAGTTAGAGTTCCTGTGCCTGATGGTTCTTTGACAGATTTTACTGCAGTTTTGAAAAAAGAAGTTACAGTCGAAGAAGTTAATAATGCTATGAAACAAGCTGCAGATACTTATTTGAAAGGTATAATGGAATATTCGACAGATCCATTAGTATCTACCGATATTGTCGGTAATCCCCACTCATGTATTTTTGACTCATCTCTAACTGATGTTATCGGCAATACTGTCAAAATTATTGGCTGGTACGATAACGAATTCGGATACTCCAATAGAATCGCTGATTTGCTCTTGAAATTGAAAGATCAAATTTAGTTTTTAAAATTATTAGAGCTGTTTATGATTAAATCTATCTACGATACCCTCTTCAATGAGAAGAGGGTATTGGTACGTGTTGATTTTAACGTACCATTCGATTCCAACGGTAAAATTTCCGATGATACGAGAATTTCTGCCGCTCTCACCACTATCGATAAAATTATTGATGATGGCGGTATCCCTGTGCTTTGTTCTCACCTCGGCAGACCAAAAGGCATTGATAAAAAATTCTCATTAAAACCTGTTGCCGATTATCTTGCTGATGTGTTCGGTTATAAAGTACATTTTGTTGACGATTGTATTGGTGATTCTGCCAAAAAATCAGTGGAAGCCGCTACTCCTGGCGAGATTATCTTACTTGAAAATTTAAGATTCTACAAAGAAGAAGAAGCTAATGATCTGAATTTTGCTAAACAATTATCAGAATTAGCTGATTGCTATGTCAATGATGCTTTTGGTGCCGCTCATAGAGCTCATGCTTCTACAGAAGCTGTTGCTCATCTTTTCGACGAAAGATTTGCTGGTGCTCTTATGATAAACGAGCTGGATTATCTCAATAAAGCTGTCAAAAATCCTATTAAACCAATGACTGCTGTTATTGGTGGTTCTAAAGTTTCCGGCAAAATTGATGTAATTACAAATTTGATGGAAATTTGCGATACCATTCTTATTGGCGGTGGTATGATGTTTACTTTTTACAAAGCTCAAGGTCTTGAAATTGGTAAATCAATTTTAGAATCTGATAAAATTGAACTTGCTAAAGAGATTTTAGAAAAAGCAAAAACTAAAAATGTAAAATTATTACTACCAAAAGATGTTTTAGTTGCTGATAAATTCGAAAATGAAGCCAATATTAAATCTGTAGCATATGATAATATGCCAAATGATATGATAGGTATGGATATAGGCGAAGAAACAATTAAATTGTATTCTGAAATAATAACAAATTCTAAGACAATTGTATGGAATGGTCCTATGGGCGTATTCGAAATGTCGAATTTTGCTAAAGGTACAAATTCCATCGCATATGCTTTGGTTGAAGCAACCAAAAAAGCAGCTACTACAATTGTAGGCGGTGGAGATTCATCTGCTGCAATCACTCTATTGGATTTAGAAAAATCAATTTCACACCTTTCTACAGGTGGTGGTGCCTCATTAGAATTTTTAGAAGGTAAAATTCTTCCTGGAGTTGCTGCTCTTGATTTATAATGTGTAAAAAAAATTGAGGCGGAATAAACAATATAAAAAGGTTTATTCCGCCTTATTTATTGGTAAAATCCTATTAAACATGGATTGATTGCCATTTTATTGAAATGATTAACTTGATTGATTTTGATTTTTAAACTTGGGCAATACATAATTTGTGTGTTTATAATTAATTATCAGAATTTGTGTTAAAGAAAAGTCAGATTATTAAAATGAAAATAAAGTTAATTGTTATTTAATTTATAATTTAGCTAATAATTGATTAGTCAAAAAAAATTATTTTATAAATATTTACTATGTAATTAGAACGGATAGAAAGATACAAATGAAAAAGATTTTGGTGATTGACGACGCAGAATTTATTTTGGAAAGTACATCTACACTTCTTAAATTCGAAGGCTACGAAGTTCATACTGCATCTGATGGTTTGAGCGGTATCGAAGCAGCAGGCGAATTAAAACCTGATTTGATTTTATGCGATATTTCCATGCCTGGTTGCGATGGATACGAAGTATTGACTCAAATTAGAACAATACCGGAGATCAGCACTACACCATTTATCTTTCTTACTGCATTTACCGAAAAGCAAAATATGCGCGCCGGTATGGAAAAAGGCGCAGATGATTACTTAGTAAAGCCTTATACTCGCGATGAGTTGATTGCTGCTATCGAAGCACAATGGAAAAAACATCAAAATATTGAAAGAGTTGTTCAAGAAAAAATTGAAGAAGTTGGTAGAAACGTTAATTATGCTTTGCCTCATGAGTTTCGTACTGTACTAAATCAAGTTATTGGTTCTGCTAAATATCTAAACCATAATGCAAAAGATGTAGAACCAGACGAAATTACTGAATTATCGCAAGATATAATTGTTTCAACTCAAAGATTGATGAGGATTACCGAAAACTTTTTGATTTATATAAGAATTGAATCTTTTGCGACTAATCCCGAAAAAAGAAGACAATTGCGCCAGGCAAAAACAGACGAACCAGGTGCTATGCTTGCTGATATTGCCTTTATGGTAGCTCAAAAATATGAAAGATCTTCTGATTTAGATATTCAGGAAAATGTAGAAGATATTTCTATTGAAATTTCTACTGAAAGTTTTCATAAAATTATTGATGAACTGCTTGATAATGCTTTTAAATTCTCTGAAGCATCCAAAAAAGTTGTTATTAAATCTTGGATAGATAATGGAAGATTTTTTGTATCTTTCGAAGATTTTGGCAGAGGAATGAGCGAAGAACAAATCAACAATGTCGGTGCTTATAAACAATTTGAACGACAAATTTATGAGCAACAAGGCGTTGGATTAGGTCTTGTTATTGCTAAAAGATTAGTCGAACTCCATGACGGTAGTTTCGAAATTATTAGCAAAGAGGGAGAAGGTACAAAAGTTATTATTAGCCTTACTCTTAGCGATAATTCTTATTAAAATTATTTTAATATCTTTTCCCAATTGTCAATGTTATAAATATACCTCCAAAGTCTTTTATTGGATGGTTTATTACACTCTCTAAACCTTTTGAACTAAAAGGTATATAATAGTATTTTACATTTAGTCCTGTGACTGCAGTTTTTAGATTAAACCAAGTTCCAACCCCAATATATCCTGCAAATTTAACATGAGTCTTCATATACGAAAATGATTCAAAAAATTCTTTTGAGTAGGGAGTTTGGAGTATTAAACCCATTCCCATTCCAGCATCCACATAAGGTTTGAAATTTTCGGATAATTCATTCGAAAATACATATTGTTGAAGTCCAAGAGTAATAGGAATCAAATACAAACGGTTAATTTTGTTAGGTACTCTGTATTCATGCAGATCAGGGTAATAGTATTCAGTTTCGTCTGTATTACGAGCACCAGAAATAAAAAGATTGCTAGTAAGGCTAAGATTTTCATTTAAAGAATGCTCATAAAAAGTACCAAATCCAAAACCAGAATTGGATAATAAAATTTCAAGCCCCCAAATATTTTTTTGTTCTTTTTGCAAATCATAAAAAGTTTTTAATGGGCGAGCCGGTTTAAAAATAAAACTTGTATCTTTTTTGGCAGGCACGCTGGGTTCGCCAGTAACTTGAGCAAACAAATTAATAGTTTCAACTATGAAAAAAGCACAAATAACTATCAAAAGATTAATTTTCATTAAAATTTCCCAATATTTTTTTATAAAATTAACGTTTATACAATTCTTCAAATTGTATTACAACATAATCTTTTGTATTTTTGAATAATATAATTTAGCAAAAATATTAAAATGATTTGCAAATTTTTAGGAAACTGATGAATTTAAGCGAGTTTCAAAAACAACTAAATAGTATTTTGCCGATAGAAACAGCAATGGAAGGGGATAAGGTTGGTCTCCAATTGCAGATTGGCAAAACTGAAATAGAGAAAATATTAATAGCTTACGAACTAAACGACGAAGTTATCGATGAAGCTGTCGAGTCTAATTCAGATTGTATTGTGTGTTTTCATCCGCTAATTTATCGACCATTGCAAACAATATTTGACGACGAAAGAGTAGGACACCTCTGTATCAGGTTAATTCAGAATAATATT
>JAUQWR010000751.1 GCA_030835065.1 Candidatus Kapaibacterium sp. | reverse complement strand
AGAATAATTAGCAATTCATCAGTAGTAAAAAGTGGGAAATTTATTAAAATTGAATAAACAAATATAAATTGACAAAGTATTATCCAGAGAGCATTTATCTAGAACTTAAGCAATAGATCTCTGCCTGAATCACTAAGATGGTATATTGAAATTATAAGATAATTTATTAAATTGTCCCGTAATTTTAATATAATTACGGGACAATATTTTAAGGACACGACAATGAAATATATAATACTAATGGTTCTGTTGATTCCGATAGCTATATTAGCCGAAAAAAGATGGGTAGAAAAACATAATATAGAATATGAACAAATTTCTGATTTAAATTGTTTGGATAGTGTAGATTGTCTTGCATTTACTTATGCAGCTCCAGCATCCAATGAAACAATAGTCTATAAATCGACAGATAGAGGTCATAACTGGTTCCCCCTTTATAAGGAAAAAGTAATAGGAGTAGGAGATTCAACTTATGATATAAAGTGTGGAAGGAGATTAAATAAGAAGTATCTGGGATTTGGGGATTTAAATAGTGTATTTCTACATATAAGCGAAGATGGAGGAAAATCTTTCCAAAGAATATCATTTGATTCTATATCAGCATTAGATCCAAGAGCTGTTTTAAATTATCAAATATGGGATGAAAAAATAAGTGCATTATCGTTTTATGGAGGATTATTAATAACAAATGATAATTGGAAGACTTATGAATTGGTAAAAAAGACCGAATTTCCTGATGCTGACCATTTGATGTTTTTCATTGATTCAAATAATTTAGTAATTCAAAATTCTCTCAGCCAAGATTTTGTAAAATACAATTTAATTGAAAAAAAGTGGGACTGGTACTCAAAAAGCGACGATCAAGATAGCACAAAAAATATGTATGACTTGTGGTTTATAAATGATACATTAGGATATGCTTGTGGAGGGCAAAAGTTTGGTCAAGCAGATGCTAAGAGGGATTTAATCTGGAAAACAATAGACAAAGGCAAAACTTGGAAACTAATTGTAAATTCGACATATCCACCAAGATTTGGTTTGTCAGCAATAGCTTTCAAAGATGAGAATCATGGAATTGCAGTTGGTGAATGGGGGAAATATATAGAAACCACAGATGGCGGGAAAACATGGGTATATGTACCATTTCCTGCAAAATTAGCGAATACCATAGGTTATGAAATAGCATGGGCGGGCGAAACTCCAATAGTAGCAGCATGGGGACGAGGAATATGGCGTTTGGACTATGTGAAAGGACAAGAAGATGAAATACTGATGAGTGACAAAATAAAAATCAGACAGACAAATACAAATTTATACATAAGTATAGAAGATAATAATTACGAAGACTATGAAATAGAGATCGCAAACATAGAGGGAATCCAAGTAAAGAAGGAGAAATTGAATTCAGGCAAGGGAATAATCTATTATCCAATAAGTATAGAAGATTTAGCAAGTGGTACATATATATATAGAATAATTAGCAATTCATCAGTAGTAAAAAGTGGGAAATTTATTAAAATTGAATAAACAAATATAAATTGACAAAGTATTATCCAGAGAGCATTTATCTAGAACTTAAGCAATAGATCTCTGCATGAATCACTAAGACCTCAATTTTTGAAGATTTTTAATTAAAGCAAAAAAAGCTGAACCACTTTCTTTTGGTCCAGCTTTTTTTTGTTTGAAAATTTACTTTAAAGTTCGAATAATGGTAAAATATCTTCTTTTCGGGGTATATTCATTGATTTGTGTGAATATTCATTAGTCTTGCTCGAATAAACATAGTCGTCTGCCATTTTTTCGAAGTTTTTACAAATATAAGATACAGCATCGCAAACATATAAAACTTCGTCGTTGCTAGTAGTTGGATGGAAAGAAATCCTAACCCATCCCGGCTTGTCAGATAAAATACCTTCGTCAATTTGTTTAGTAATGCTATGAGATTTTTCGATATCCACATTTAAAAGAAAATGCCCGTAAGTACCGGCACAAGAGCAGCCACCGCGAGTTTGAATACCAAAATGATCATTTAAGAGTTTTACTAATAAATTATAATGTAGATTATCTACATATAAAGAAATAATTGCTAATCTATGCTCAATATGATCAGCCAAAATATGCAGATTATCATTTTTTCTTAAGTTTTCGAATGCAATTTTTAAAATTTCTTCTTCACGACGTAGAATATTTTCGACCTTCATTTCTTCTTTTAGCTTTATAGCCAAAGCAGCTCTGATAGTCTGCAAAAATCCCGGTGTGCCGCCATCTTCGCGAGCTTCTACATCCGCTATATACGAGTGTTCGCCCCATGGATTTGTCCAATTCACCGTACCGCCTCCGGGATGATCCGGTACTCTGTTGTGATACATTTGAGCATCAAAAATTAAAATTCCGCTCGAGCCGGGTCCACCAAGAAATTTATGTGGCGAAAAGAATATAGCATCCAATTTTTCGAGTTCGTCTTCCGGGTGCATATTAATATCTACATAAGGAGCAGAAGCGGCAAAATCTACAAAGCAATATGCGCCATTTTGATGCATAATTTTTGCCAGCTTGTGGTAGTCTGTGCGGATTCCGGTCACATTGCTGCATGCTGTGAAAGCTCCAATTTTTAGCTTTCTATCTTTATATTGCTCTAATGATCTGATCAAACTTTCTTCGCAAACCAAACCATTAGAATCAGGTAGCAATACCACTACGTCTGCTAATGTTTCTAACCATGATGTATGATTTGAATGGTGTTCCATGTGAGTAATAAATACAACCGGCTTTTCTTCCTTTTTAAAATTGCAAAAAGGTCTTAGCTGTTCGGGCACTTTCAATCCCAAAATTCTCTGAAACTTGTTTATCGCACCGGTCATACCAGTTCCAGTAGATATAAGCACATCATTTTTGCCGGCATTTACATGCTTTTTGATAATTTGCTGGGCAATGTGGTAAGACTGTGTCATAACAGTGCCGGTATAATTTGTCTCGGTATGGGTATTTGCAGTAAATGGGTAGAATTTTTCGTTTAAAACTTCTTCGATAGGACCATACATTCTACCGCTGGCAGTCCAATCAGCATATATAATTTTCTTTTC
>JAUQWR010000750.1 GCA_030835065.1 Candidatus Kapaibacterium sp. | reverse complement strand
AAAACAGCATTGAATAGTACTCAGTATAATGGAGCTGATGTTTTATCTTTTGTTAAAGAGTATTTAGACTCTAAGGGTTTATTAATCAAAAAAGTAGAAAATATTAGTAATGTTGAGGTTTCCCCTACAATACAGCCTGATGAAGATCATTATCCATCGATAGACCCAACTAAAGATAGAATTACGCTTTATGAGTATAATAGCCGAGACCTAGTAAAAAAAGTAGTAAATCCTGAAGGACAAGTATTTTTCTATTGGTATGATGGCTTTGGCAGAAAGAAATATGAATATTCAACTTATTCAGGGCTTACTTCTTATGCTTATGATAATGTTGGTAATTTGAGATTTTCGCAGACTCAGGTGCAAGCAGAAGAATATAAAATTACATATTATCAATATGATGATCTCAATAGATTAATTACTACTGGAGAGCAAAAATTGCCTGAGTTTGCTGGATATACTGTAAACCAATTGCCAATAACTACTTATGATGAAAATGCTAATTTCAATAGAATGACTGATTTGATTAATCCAAATAAACTAGCTATACGTAACTATCCGTATTTGACATTTAATTCAACTTTATGGAAAGGGACACCTCTTGCAAATTTGAAAATTGCTCCCATAGCTGATTATGATAGAATTGAACTCCCATTAACAGATGAACCTGCTTTATGTAAAAATATTAAAGAGTATTTAGCACCTCATTTGCCATCATTTAGATATCCAATTAGAGAAGAATCTGTGAATGGTACAATAATTAATAAATTAGCAATCTATCACTTCTTAGATCTTAATATTCAAGAGAATAGTTCGAATCTGCAAATACCTTTTGTTGATAACTTTGAAGATGCCATATATAATAATAATTTGATTGTAAATCATTATGATAATTATCCTGTCAAAAAAGGTTACATATGGGGTAATATGCCTGATACAAATGCAATTAAATGTATGCTGAACTACAAAGATAAAGAATTTCATGTTTCTATTCCTGATGATGGATGGGGCGATAAAGGTCAGCAAATTAGCAATTTGAAAGGTAGAATAGCTGCGGTTGCTTATAGAGATGATATCTCTAAACCATATAATTACAAATTCTTCAGTTACGATGCTAGAGGAAGGGTTGAAGCAATTGTCAAGTTTACTGAAAATATTGGAATTGACGCAATCTATTATAAATATAATTCTATGAATAATGTTATTGCAACTGAAGTTTTAGATGCTTTTGGTAGAATTATTACATGGTATGCTTATGATGAATATGGCAGGCTCAGTGGAAGTCAATCATATAAAGACAATTTACACCATCAAACCGCTTTGTCTCAGGATAATTATAATCCTTATATACTTGCTATTGATGATGCGATTAATTGTTTAAAAAAATCAGGTACCAATACTCTAAAAGATATTAGTTATACATATTATGCTAACGATCAACTCAAGAAAATCGATTATAATGATATTAATTCGAATGCCGAAAATATTTATGCTTCTAACTATACTTATTATATTGATGGTACATTTGATGAATTGACAATTAAAAAAGCCAATACTTGCTTTTATAAAGAAAAAGTTTCATATTATCCTGGTTCTTTAAAACAAATTCAAAATATTACATATATAGATGGACATACAACTTCACATTCTTACGATGAGTATGGGCAATTGAAAAATACTTCTCAGGAGTTGCACAATTCTAATCTTGATTATTATCAAATTGAGAATTTCGAATATTCTGATAAAATTGGAAATCGTTCTAGATATACTCATGGTTCGTCCATTATTGGCAATAATCTTTTAATACCTTTTAGCCAATGGGATAAGACTGCTGATTATATTTATAACAATGATAAATTGCTCACTAATATTAATTACTCATATCAATATCAAACTTTCTTTGGCAATGATTACAAACAGGGATATTTTAATTATTTGTATGACAAAAATGGTGCTACAACACAAATAAATCGTACTTGGACAGGTAGCAATCCGATGTTTTCTTCGCAAGTCGATGACTTTACTTATTATAGTAATAAACTAGTGGCTACTTTTTCTAGTTCTAACACTACATATAATGTTAACCCGGGTGAACCGACTACCTTATTTAAAAAGCTTTGGAGATATAAATATTCGAATAATGGTGAAAGAGAAGTAAAACAGTT
>JAUQWR010000749.1 GCA_030835065.1 Candidatus Kapaibacterium sp. | reverse complement strand
AGTACCATTAAAACCCATTTTTTTCTCCTCATTAGATTTTCTAAAATATTCTGAAACTTTACTGAAAAGAACAGACACCAAAAACAAGCTGCTAGCCAAAAAACTGCCGCCAATTAGCTTGCCCAGCCAAGTTTTGGGCACAATATCACCATAGCCCACAGTAGTAATAGTTACAATTGAATACCACAATCCATCACCCAAATTTTTGATTTGCATTTCATGGCTTTGTGATTCCACATTTACTAATAGTATTATTAGAACTAAATAGATTGATATTGCGGTGAAAATAGAAAGAATAAATTTACTTCTGCTTTTTTTGCTCATAGATCACCGTGTTTATGTAAAGATGAATTCATTTTATCACTAAATATAACATTTATAAAGATTTTATACAAAAGCATATCGCCTGCATTATTTAATATGAGAATATTTTAAGTGCTTATTCATCCTAATATTTTAGTCAATATTTACTAATGTCATAATTTATAAGCATTCAAATTGCAATGCTTTACAAATTAAAATCAATATTTTAACTCTTTAGCTTTAATTAAACAATTATTATCTGAATTTCTTTAATATTGCAACCAATAATAAACTAAAGTGTAAATATTAATGTGAAGATGAAAAGATTGAATAAATCTTTCATGAAATAACTTGAACAAGTATTAATTACAAACTCCCTGTGGGCAAAAGCCCCTACACCATTCCTTAACTCCTTCGATTTTAAATTGGAGGAGTTTTTTTTAAACAGAATTTTTCAATATGTAATATTATTTAAAATTTCAACTGCAACCTATTGCAATCTTATGTGTAGATTTTATTGGTTGTGGCGTGTGGGCAAAATAGTCTCTCCTTAAAATTCATTTTATTAATATTTTATTGGAGTTTGTATGCGTTTGAATTATTCTTTCTCAAAATGCAAGGTGAAAGTATTGATAAGTATTTTCAGCTTTTTTGTTCTTTCAGCCAGCCTCAATTCTCAAGTGATTGATCTGCCTTATACCAGCGGATTCGATAATGCCCAAGACAAAGCGGGCTGGACTGAATATAGAACTGGCAATGAGGCTATCAGCAGATGGTCTATTAATAACGAAATTTCTGTTTCCGCTCCTTCTTGCTTATGGCACGACTACCAAGTAGGTGGTTTAGAAACTGACACTCTGATCGATTGGTATGTTTCACCACCTTTTAGAATGTCTATCCGAAGCTCTTTATCTATAAGCATCTATACTACTGGTTTTAGCGACCCTACTGAAGATAATCTCGAACTTTGGTATAGTTTTAAGTCTGGAAACCCAAAATCAGGTGATTTCCAAAAATGCGGGAATTTTTCGAGAATGAAAGATAAAAATGCTTGGGTTGATACTACATTTGAACTACCTATGGCAGAAGATACTCTATATCTTGCACTTAGATATAAAACCATTGGTTCTGCCTGGGTCACTTATGGAATTGACAATTTCAAAGTGGAGCCATTAACTTCTGTCGAGGATGATAATTCAAAATTGAAAGTTTATCCTAATCCATTTAGTTCGACTTGCTTTATCGAATTGCCGGATAATATTGATGCTTATGAAGTAAAATTGATTGACATCCAAGGCAATACAGTAAAAAGATTTGATTCGATAATTGGAAATAAAATAATTTTGGAAAACCCAGACTTGCCTAAAGCTCTTTACATCCTCGAAGTAAAAACAAATTCCGGCAATTTCGTTAAGAAAATTTATAAGATGGAATAGACTAAAAAATAATGATTTCAATTTGGCGTAACTCCTTCATATTAGTACACTAACAGAAGGAGTTTCTATTTTCATAAAAATTGTTTGTATTTCAGAAATAATTAATTAATTTGTATTTGTCTTCACAACTATTTTTTTTACTAAGTATATGCAAAATTTGTATTATACAATTAGTAGTAAGGATAAATATGTATTCTTTAATAATTAAAAGCAAGAATTTATTAATTGGATTGATATTATTAATATCATTTTCTTGTGTTAGCCCCAGGCAAAGTAAACCAACAAGACAGTTTACAGAAATAATAAGTTCTCAAGACTCGATTACATTCAAATTTCATCCATTTTTCAACATCAAAGATTGCAAAGAAGTATTTGGATATGACCCCAAAGAAACATTTGTTTTCCCTATTTATTTAACTATCGAAAATAATAGTTCAAATATAATTAAGATAAACTTCGACAAATCTTTTTTAATGATCAATGACCAAAAGCAGCCAATAATCAATTCAGAAACAGCAAA
>JAUQWR010000748.1 GCA_030835065.1 Candidatus Kapaibacterium sp. | reverse complement strand
TATTCATTATCATATACTAATTCATTTTCACCAATTCCATAAGTCTCAAATTTTGAAGATTTTGATTTTGATTCAATATATTTTTTAACGTTTTCTGCTCTCTGCAATGCTAATTTTTTGTTATAGCTCGCATCACCAATTCTATCTGTATAACCATATATTTGAACAGTAGAATTTTGTTTAATTGCAGGAATTACATGTTTATCAATAATAGATCTATCTTGTTCGCTGATTTCAGGACTATCAAAATCAAATACAACCAAGCTATATTTAGAAACAGACTTATCTGCTTTGTCTTCTGTTTTCTTACGTGTGAATGAGAAAAATTCGACTGGCACAGATCCAACACTAGATTCAACTAAGCCGGATTCAGTTTCTACAGTAAGAGTATAATCAAGTGGAATCTGGCTTGCAGTAAGCTCATTAGGAATAATTGCCCATTTAATAGGCTTTATTTCGCCTTTGCCACTAAATCTTCTAATAGTCTTTCCAGATTGTTTAATATCTAAATCCCAAGATTTAATAGGATGAGAAGTAGAGATATTAGGTACAAATTCAACTAAATCAGGATCAGCAATTCTTTGTCTATCTTTTTCGATAAGTATAGGAGCAAGAATATCTTGATTTGTGCTTGTGATTTCAACTCTTCTATTTTCAGAAATACCATCAGGATCTTTCAATGTAGATGGTTTACTTGGTAATTTTGTTGATGCAGTTTCTATTCTGTTGGACTCAATATCATAATTATCAACTAAATATTTTTTAGTTAATTGAGCACGATTTTCTGCTAATTTTGCATCTGTTTCTGTTTTTGAATCGATAGTACCAGTAAGAGTAATTTTTGCATTTTTATTTTCATTCATTCTATAACCAATAATATCTAAAGTTTGGTTATTAATCAAAACAGCATCGGGAGCCAATTCTGCCATTGTAAAGCTGCCAGCTTGCCTTTTGCCCGATAGATTTGTGTTTTCGTTCATATCAGTAGATTTTTCGTTGAAAAACACATAAGGAAGCAATGGGAATAATTCAGCATATTGAGTTTCTTCAACTGTTACTTTTTTTAGTGGATATGATTTAAATTGTTTATCATAATATTTTACTTCACTGAAGCCAACTTTAAGGTAGTTTTCTTCAGTTTGTGGAACTTGATTGGAATTGTCATCTGTCAAGCTATAAGTAACAGAGACTCCAAGACGCAATTGAGATGCAGACCAAGGCGACCAATCGTTAGCAGAAGATACTTTGGTAAATGGAATATGGAAAGAAGCTTCGGGAGTAACTTTGAATCTTTTGTCAATAGAAAACTCGTATCCTGCACCTAAAGCTAAAGCCATACGCAAATTTTTATCAGGTATATCATTATATTCATCAGAAGTTTTATCAATTCCGAAGCTGTACTGAGCAGATACGGGAATGCCAAACTCTAAACCTGCCAATAGATATGCCGGATTGTTTCCTAGCAAATTATGAATTCTAAGTGCAGGAAAAATCTCGAAATAGTCGAGAGATGTTTCTAATCTTTTTTCGACTACTTGGTTTGTAGATGGGACTAAAGAGTCTTGTGTAATCAATCCTCTGATACCATTATAACCAATTCTGGCAGAAATACTGAAAGTATTATTAATTGGGAAATTAGCCAGAGCACCTATATAGGTAAAAATACCAGTAGAATTTTCACTGAATTCAGTACTTAATGATGATTTTGTATTATTATTAAGCAGAATCAGGCCGGGTTTCATGGATGGCGAATGCATATTAATGTTGATTCCGCCATATAGACCGAAATTTATTGGTTTTTCTTGCGAAATCAAATTCGATGGGCATGTTGATACTATTGCAATTAGCAATAACAATGCTGT
>JAUQWR010000747.1 GCA_030835065.1 Candidatus Kapaibacterium sp. | reverse complement strand
TGTGCAAAAGTTGAATCATCCATCTCCAAAAAGTCAAATCCTGTTTCAAGCAAATTTGTGATGTTTTCGAATTTTGATTTGCTTTCTGACTTTTTTTCGAGACCGGACATTGGATGTTCTGCTACTCCGGTTGTTGTGTTAGCATTATCAGACATTAAAGTCCTCCAAATATAAAAAATTTAAATTAGTGAAACATATGGCGTTTTTTCGCGCCCTAACTGTTTGTTATAATATACATTATTATAGTTTTGCAAATTAATTCAATTTTTTCTTTTTTCAAAATACTTTTTTTAGTATAAATTATTGAATTATTTTATATTTATAGTTCATTTCTGCATTTTTCTATCTTTACATCATAATATTTTCGCTTTTATTCGTTTTCTTACTGTATTTTTTGTAATTAAATAGGGAAAACTAATGAAACCAATTTTAATGGCTGGTATGTTGATTGTCAATCTCGCTTTACTCTTTTATTCTATTGGAATTATTAGCGAACAAAGAAATAAAATTATAAGCAAAAAAGTGCTGTTATTTATCACTCTTGGCGTGATATTCGATATTATTGCTACCAGCTTAATGATTGCAGGTTCCAGCAAAGGTCCTTTCACTCTTCATGGTTTCCTTGGATACTCTTCTTTGCTTGGTATGCTTACAGATGCATTTTTGATTTGGAGACTAAAATCCCAAAATGGTATTGGTGCTTCGGTTCCTAAGTCTATTCATTTATTCTCAAGATATGCTTATATTTGGTGGGTTTTGGCTTATATCACTGGTGGTCTGCTTGTTATGTTTCGTTATGTTTAATATTTAAGATATATTAAAAAAAATCCTTAACTCAATATCAGAGTTAAGGATTTATACTAATAAAATCTAAATAAGAATTTGTTACTTTTCTTCGATATATACTTCGCCATGCATATCGCGTTTTATCTGAGCCTGTCCGTCGCAGAATAACGACATTGCTTCGTGCAGTTCAGGAGCTTTTACTTTGCCGGCATCCATATATTTCTTGATTTCTTCATATTCCATTGTTCTATATTTTTTGCCTTCTTCATAAAATACAGTCGAAATATCTTTAAATATATCAACTTTAATTAGTCGGCATCTACCTTCTTCAGTCTCGATAGTAGAATGAAGCGCCGGATAATGTTTGAAAGCTTCTTCGTAATTTTTATATTCATAAAGCAAACAGCATTTCAATCTACCGCAATTTCCACTCAATTTTGCGACGTTATTAGATAATTGCTGAAGCCTGGCATGCTCTAGAGTGATATGGTTGAAATCATACAAAAAGCTTGTGCAACAAAGATTTAATCCACAGCAACCAATTCCGCCACCAATTCGTTTTGCTTCTTCGCGAGTAGAAATCTGACGTAATTCTATTCTTGTCTTAAATGCTCTTGCCAATTCTTTAACGAGTTCTCTAAAATCGATACGCTGAGGAGCAGTGAAATATATTGTGAGTCTTTGGCGGTCTAATTGCCATTCGGCTTCGGTTACTTTCATGTCGAGACCATATTGAGCGGCAAATTCGCGTGTTTTTTTGGCAACTATTGGCTCATCGTTTGTATTGGAGTGATATTTGAGCATGTCTTCGTCGCTGGCAAATCTTAAGACATGAAACTTGACATACTTGTTTTTATTGCATCCGCGAAATCTGGCTTTTGCATCCTCACCAACGTAAGTTACTATGCCCAAATCAATTCCATTATCAGATTCGACTACTAATTTTTCATCTACCTTGATAATCCATTTTTCTTTATTAATATAAAAACTACGACGATTGCCCTTAAATAATACCTCAACTATCTCATGTTCGTCAGGATTAAAGTCGATTGCTTCATCATTATTTGCTGCCATTTCTCTACATTCTTCGCAATGGTTCTTACCATTGGCATGGCTACCCGTACCGTTTTTAAATCCATTTTTTTTGCTTGGTATCTCTATACCAACATCTATGTTTTCCATATAGTTTCCTTGGAACGAATTTTATCTCATCTATATTTATATTATTAATATGAAAAAAATTATTTGTCATTGATCTTGTCCGATCAAATTATTGTAAAACATTTTTCCAATTTGTCACCACAAATTAAAAAAAAAATTGGAAAGTTAATAAAACTTTTATATTCGATTCCTAATATCATGAAGAAATACCTAGAAAATTTGCTCTAATCAATATAAATAAATTAATTAAAGATAACTTCGGATTTACATTTCTCCTTATTTTCGATGCTGTAATTTCTAAATCTCTTATCGCTTTTGGTATATCTGCATGCGGAAATAATTCTATAAATTTTGCAATTCTGTCTTTTTGATCTATATTTATTATTGCATCATCATTTCTTGTCATTGAATAAGTATATACATCTCTCATCCAAAACAACAATAGCTTTATAATGCTTTCGTACAAATTTTTATCGTTGGATGATGTAAATTTATCTATATATTCTAATAATTCTATTCTATATGTATTCTTTTTTAATGAACATCTAAACATTTCAATAACTTCGGCTCTAAGTTCCTGAACATTTCCTTCCATATACTCGATTGCTTTTGTGAAAGATCCCTGAGCAAAAGTAGCTACAACTTTTGCATCTGCGAGGTTTAGCGAGTACCTTTGCACTAATGTATCAGTCAATATTTCATCAGGAATTGGATCGCAATGTATTTGCTGGCATCTCGAAAGTATTGTTTGAAGCAGTGCTTCCTTTTTGGATGAACTAAGTATAATTGTAATATTTTCGTGTGGCTCCTCGAGGGTTTTCAGAAATGCATTTGCAGCTTCGCCAGTCATTTCATCGGCAGATGAAATCACAACAAAACGTCTGCCTTTTGTATTTGCTGTCAAAGATAGATTTTTTTTGATATCTCTAATCGAAGCAATTCTTATTTGTGTTGCATTTGGAAGAGCTACTTTATGATATATATTTTCAGATTTCAAACTTAATTGTTCTTTTATCTCATCAATCTGCTCGTCGCTCAATTTATTGACAGCAGACTCTGATTTGTCTGAACCTTTGCCAGCCGGAAGAGAAAAAATATACTGTATATTTGGATGAGAAAAATTTGATGCTTGCTTGCAGCTTTTGCACTCATCACAGGCATAAACTGCATCTCCTTGAATTATTGGTGAATAACAATTCACAGTTTTGGCAAACTCAAACGCTAAAGCATCCTTGCCTATACCTTCTATTCCCCATAAAAGAT
>JAUQWR010000746.1 GCA_030835065.1 Candidatus Kapaibacterium sp. | reverse complement strand
CAAGCTGTACTAAGTATTTTTGATGGTGATTTCGCTCAATTATGTTATTCCGCAGCGATTGGCAGTCTGGATATTTCTTCAATTAATAATATTGCTGCCAAGACAGCTTGCTGCGTTGTCTTAGCAAGTGATGGTTATCCTGATGCTTTCGATAAAGGTTTTGAAATTAAAGGATTGGACAATCCTTTAAATAGCGCATTTGTCTATCATGCTGGTACAAAAGCAATCAATGAAAAAATTGTAAGCTCAGGTGGTAGAGTGCTTGGCGTTACAGGATTGGGAACTAATCTCGCAGAAGCAATTAATAATGCTTATATTGCTTGCGAGCAAATCAACTTCGATAATAAATATTATAGAGTTGATATTGGTAAAAAAGGATTAAAATATTAATTACAAAAGTGGTCTTGTTTTTTTTGACAAGACCACTTATTATTATTTTGCCATTTTATGTCCAATAAATCCTAAGGCTAGCCATGGTACAATTGCATCTAAAAAATATGCAAAAATATCAGGATCTTTATACCAGATAAAATTTGTATATGAGCCAAAAAAGAAAACAATTTGCCCAACTATCAAAGCTAGTATTAATCTGTTTTTCAAATTCTTATCAGCTTGTTGCATAAATAACCAAAACATCAAAAAAGCAATTAAAATATCTACCAAAATGCCTCTAATCATTGGCATAGCCATATTCATAGACATTTGTTTTTGATAATTAATTACAGCCCAAGGCTTATTTTCATAATTTGACCATTCTTTTTCCATTTCTTCATGGCTTTTCGATGGATCAGGTTGCCCGAGCAAGTATTTACCTTCTTCAAGACCAACTTCTTGCAGCTTAGTCAAAATTTCATTTTGTTTGGGAGTATATTCAGAAGCCGATTTGTGCAAATTCAATCCTGCATGAGACAAAAATTGCCAAATAAAAATGATTAATCCACCCAAAATGCTGAAAAGTATTTTCCTTTTCATGGATATTCCTCCAAATATTGATTATTTTTTTATTTTTGAGGCAATGAAATAACCTAGCATTGCCATAGGAATATACGCGAGTACTAAATCGACAATTGTGAACCATACTGGAGATGGAAGCATAAAAACAGCTGCAATTCCACCTAGTAGAAAAAATACACCAATTAATAATGATAGTATCCTTTTGCGAGATACTGCAATCAATCCGGTAATTATTGCTCCCACCAAAGTACCGCCGGCATGACCCAAAAATGGCGCCAGAAAATGTATTGGTTGAAATAGGTTCATTCCCTGCTTTAATGATTCTGGATTTGAAATATCTACTCCTGCTGGCAAAGCAATCAATGTACCGTTAATTTTTAATAAAAGCATATTGACAATACTACCAATTACTATTCCAGCAATTACAGCTAAAAAATTCATAAAAAATGATTTCATATTATTCCTTACTCTTATCAACATTTATTTTTAATTGATCTAATGCTTTAACAAAAGAGTTATTCATATGATCTATATATTTATCAATAACATCAACTTCTACGCTTAATTTTGTTTTTGAATCGATTTCTTCTAATCTATACAATTCAAAACATCCTGACCAAGACTCAACATCATCACTTATTGGTACTTCTTTGAAATCTTTTAATTCGCCCAAATGCATGAAACACATTACAGAATGTTCTTTAATATAATAAACATCGCTATACATTCCTTCACCATTCGGAGTCAAAAAATGAATTCTCTCTCCTTGGTTTAAAATGCCTTCATAATAGCTGCCTTCGCAAAACACATTAGTCCAATTTTTATAATTTTCTGGATCGAACAAAAAATTCCAAACTTTTTCTGGTTTAGCCTCAATTTCTATATTGAATACTAATTTTTTAATACCATAAAGATAATTTTTCAAATTAGTTTTCACTAGAGCGTTCCATCCCATCTCGAAATTTTGTCGAGAAAAGTCTGGACCAGCATCAGCAAAATTTTCGACACCTGAGTGAGTAAAAGTAACGATTGTATTCGCTTCATTTTCTTCGAATTCCCATCTAACAACAGAAACGCCTTTTGAATGGCTTGGATGCTCCCAAGTATGTTCAATCAGCTTTTTGTCGATAATAGAAATATATTTACATTTATGCAAAAACTTACAAGATTGATCGCTTTCATAAAAAGTAAATTCGGCATCTGGTTCGAAAATAAAATTTTGAACCGGAAAGAACCATTGTTTCAGTTCGCTTTCGTTAGAAAATGCAGACCAGACTTTATCAAGTTTTGCTTTATACTCGAATTTGACAACAATCGGATTCATAATTATTTCATCGAATGTAAACCAAAGTAATTACCTTCAGTATCTATGCACCAAGCACAGAAACCATGCTCGCCAATAGCAAATTTAGCTTGTAGAATTTTTCCACCGGCAGCTTCCACTCGATCTTGTTCAATTTGGCAATCTTCGCATTGGAAATAGACCACAGTGCTATTACCACCAGCTTTCATTTCAGCCATCTGAACCAAAGCACCAGCAGCATTTTTGCCAGACTCAGCCCATGGGAAAGCAACCATTTTGCTCGGCATTCCTTCAGGCATTGGCAGGTCAAATAGTTCTCTTGCAAGAACTGTTGAATAGAATTTTTTAGCACGTTCGATATCATCAACATAGATTTCGAACCAGTTAACAGGATTATAGTTAACCATAGCAAACTCCTTTTTTCGATTAAACTAATTTATTAAATGTTAATTAAAAATAACATTCTCAAAAATAAAAAATTTTTATTTAAAAATCAACTCAACTCTTCGATTTAATTGTCTTCCTTCTTCGCTCGAATTATCAGCAATCGGCTGAGATGCGCCATAGCCCTTGCTTGTGAGTCTTTTTTTATTGATTCCTTTTTTCACTAAATAATTGAGTACAGATTCAGCACGTCTCTTACTAAGCTTTTGATTGTAGTCTTCATTTCCCACATTATCAGTGTGGCCCTGCACTTCTATATTGAATCCTTGATTTTCTTGCAAGAGCTTTACTGCTTTGTCTAGCTCTTCTTCAGATTCTGGCCTTAATTTATCAGAATCAAAATCAAATACAATATTATTAAGAATAAGTCTTGACCCCTTTTCGATAGGAACTAATTTGATTTCTTTATTTAAATCAAAACTTAAATTTTCAGTATTAATATTAAGAGATTGAAAAGCATAAGCATCTTTAGATACCCAAATTTTATACTTTTTTCCTTTTTCAATCTGAGTAGCAAATCTTCCGTTTTTGTCTGTTTCGCCATTAATACTATTTTCTTCGTTGCCTACTTCTTTAATAATAACATTAGCATTTATTGGCTTGCCAGTTTTTGCATCTGCTACAATAGCTATAAATTGAGGTACATTTTTGCCATCAATTTGTTTTCTAGGTACTACTGTTTTATAAACATCTCCACCACCAGAACGGGCAGAACCAAAGTAAGCAGTTTTATTGTCAGATAATACAATAAATCCATAATCTCTTTCATTTGAATTAATAGGAGAACCGAGAAGTTCAGGTTCAGTCCAATTGCCATTGACCAAATAAGAACGATAAATATCATAATCGCCAATACCTGGATGTCCGTTGGAAGCAAAAAATAATGTTTTGCCGTCGTCAGTCAAAAATGGTGTTATCTCATCACCGGGACTATTTATTATATTACCCAAGTTAATAGGTTTAGACCATGAGTTCCCTTCTTTTTGCATATAAAAAAGATCTAACTGACCTGAGCCAATTCCCTGAGGATTACAAGCAAAATATAGTCCTTTGCCATCATTAGTCAAGAAAGGATTCATATAGGATACAAAAAGAAGGCCACCATCACCTTGTGAATTAACAAATGGATCCAATGCTTCTTCAATCTCCCAACTTGTTCCTTTCTTTTTTGCAATGAAAATACCTTGATTTAAATTTACTAAGTTATCTTTTTTCTCTGCGCCTGCCACTCCGGCTCCAAATTTATGATTGCGAGCAAATACCATTCTTTCTCCATCATTGCTTATATTACCCATCCAGCATTGATCTTCAGAATTTGGAGGATTGCCCATTCTTATCGGAGTAAGCCATCTACCATTTTTGTTTTCAGATTTAAAAATACTAGCTTCCAAAAAACCAGTCATTCTCGAAAAATAAATATTTTTCTCCTTATCGTCCACCCACACATTACTCTCTAAAGTAGATGTGTTTATCTCATCGGGTAGTCTTTCAATGCTTACATCAGATTGCTTGCTTATAATCTTTCTTCCTTTTGGTTCGCCAAACTTACCAACTGTGATACAAGAACTCAAAGCAACTAAACTCAATAGGGTTATAAATAAGTAAGATTTAAAGTTCATATCTGCTCCCATTAATTTTTTCTTTGAAAATACAAATATTTAGAGTAATTTCAAAAAATAAAATTTAATATTCAAATTCTATTACTTTATGATTTTGAAATTTAAACTATCATTAAATTAAAAAAACAGGTGAATCATGAAGAAAATTTTTCTTATTTTATCAGTAATCGCAGTAATTCTTGTTTCTTGTTCTGAAAGCGATAATCCTTCGATACCTGAACCAAAAAAAAATGAAATTACCAAAGACAGACTTTTGTACATGATTAATTTTGTAAGAACTAATCCAAAAGAATATGCTAAAATACTAGAAAAAAGACTATCTAGGTTTGAAGGTAAGATTTATACTGATGAAAATGGACAACAATGGAGTACTCAAGAAGGTGCTGCAGCAGTTCAAGAAGCTATTAATG
>JAUQWR010000745.1 GCA_030835065.1 Candidatus Kapaibacterium sp. | reverse complement strand
TATATACTTAGTGATATTGATTGTGAAGTAAAAAGTATAGAAATGTATTTTTCAGAAATAAAGCAAGAATGCAAATTGAATCAAAGTTTATTGAAATCAGAGAGATATAAAGTATGGATCGAAGGATTGGGCTCCTCTGATTGTCGGGATTGCCGATCTCATCTATTGAAGTTGAAATAGAAAAGGGCTGAATCGCGAGATACAGCCCTCTAAAAGAAAAGAAATCAAAAGATTAAGCAGTAGGACCAGCAGCTTTTACTGCATCATCAACGAAAGGTTCGTATTGTTTGAAAGTTTCGCGGAATCTGCCAGCCAAATCCTTAGCTTTAGCATCATAAGCTTCTTTATTATCCCAAGTATTTTTAGGCATAAGAATTTCGGAAGGAACTCCATCGCAAACTGTAGGAACAGCCAAGCCAAATACTGGGTCGTTCGCATATTGAACATTATCGAGTTTGCCTTCTAATGCAGCATTCAATAAAGCGCGAGTATGCTTTATTGAAATTCTATGACCAACACCATAAGGACCGCCAGTCCAGCCGGTATTTACCAACCAAACTTTTGCATTATGTTCTTTAATTTTCTTGCCGAGCAAGTTTGCATAAGCACTTGGGTGCAAAGGCATAAATGGAGCACCAAAGCAAGTACTGAAAGTAGCTTGAGGTTCGGTTACGCCTTTTTCAGTGCCGGCAACTTTAGCAGTATAACCAAGCAAGAATTGATACATAGCCTGTTCGGTAGTTAAGCGAGAAATTGGAGGAAGCACGCCAAAAGCATCAGCAGTAAGGAATATGATATTTTTTGGATGTCCGCCTTTTCCATTAGGAATGATGTTGTTCAAATGAGTAAGAGGATAAGCAGCACGAGTGTTTTCAGTCATGCTTGCATCATCAAGATCAACTCTGCGATCGTGAATATCGAGAACAACATTTTCTAATATAGTACCGAATTTGCGAGTAGTTTCCCAGATTTCAGGTTCAGCTTCTGCAGATAGACGAATAACTTTAGCATAGCAACCGCCTTCGAAGTTGAAAATGCCTTCGTCGCTCCAGCCATGTTCGTCATCGCCAATAAGAGCGCGGTTAGGATCGGCTGAAAGAGTAGTTTTGCCGGTACCAGAAAGACCGAACAAAAGGGCTGTATCTCCATCTTTGCCAAGGTTAGCAGAGCAGTGCATGCCCATAACACCTTGCACAGGAAGCAAGTAATTGAGAATAGTGAAAATAGATTTTTTGATTTCGCCGGCATAGTGAGTGCCACCAATCAAAACAACTTTCTTTTTAAAGTTGACCATAATAAATGTTTCGGAATTAATTTCATCCAAAACCGGGCAGCCAAGGAAGTTTGGAAGAGCAATAACAGTAAATTGAGGGACGAAGCTCTTTAATTCTTCTTTGTCTAAAACTCTACGGAACATATTGCGGGCAAACAAAGCTTGCCAAGCATAAAGAGTAACAACTCGGATCGGCACTTTGAAGTTGTCGTCTGCGCCAGCCCAAGCATCTTGTACATAAATATCTCTATTTTGCAAATAAGCTAAAGCTCTTTCGTAGAGCATATCAAATTTGTGTGGATCATAAGGCACATTAGTCTTGCCCCAGTTAACTGTATTTGCAGTTAATTCGTCTTTAACGATATATTTATCGTTAGGAGAGCGGCCAGTAATTTTGCCGGTTGATACTACGAGTGGTCCAAGATGTGAAAGAATTGCTTCGTTGTTGCGAATTGCATGTTCGTATAGCATTGGTGTTGTGTGATGCCAATGAACTTTGTTAAGATTTCTGAACCCTAAGTATTCCAAGCCCGGCTCTAAATAAGGGCTTGTCCCTGTTGTGCTCATTTTTAGCTCCAATCTAAATAATTATACTTCAAAAAACATATATAAAACAATTTAATAATGACGAACAAATTTAATAATATTTATTATAAACTTAATAATTTCTTAATTAAAATTATTTATTTAGTAATTTAAGAAAATTTATCGTAATTTCATCACACAGGTAATATCCCTTGTCTGAGAGCCGTAGTTTTGGCTTATCTATTAAGAGAAATTCACCGTTTGCGAGCGTTTTTACATAGTCGAAAAATTCATTTTTGGGCTGAATTTCAAATTCTGAACAAAAATTATCCAAATCAAAACCATCTGCTCTCAACTCTAAAAAAATTCTTTCTTCTATTTGTTTTTCCAAATCTATATGCTCCTGATAGTCTTGAGGCATATTGCCTGAATCGATAATCTTTGTATATTTTGCCAAGTCTCTGACGTTGGAATATCTGAATGAATTGAGATAGCCGTGAGCCGATGGACCAAATGCAACATACTCGCCGCAATGCCAATAATTAAGGTTGTGGCGGCATTCTAATCCAGGTTTTGCATAATTAGATACTTCATAATGATTGAAACCGGCATTATGCATTAGTTCTACTAATATATTATAGTAATTGGCATCATCTTCGTCTTCGGCAGGTCTTACTCTTCCCATTTTCATAGCATTGTATAATCCGGTGCCTTCTTCAAATATTAAGCTATAAGCCGATAGATGTGTAATACCGGTAGATAAAGCTGTATTGATAGTGCTGATAAGGCTAGATAAAGTCTGCCCGGGAACAGAGTAAATAAAGTCGGCATTGACATTTCCAAAAGTTGCTACTGCTTGCTCTAGTGCATAAATGGCTTCTTTAGGCGAATGAATTCTTTGGAGGAATTTCAATTCTTCAGGATTGAATGATTGAACTCCAATGCTAAGCCTATTCACTCCAAGCGATTTGTATGATTTAAAATTTTCGATATCAGCAGAATTTGGATTGCATTCTACGCTAATCTCAGCATTATCGTCTAAGTCGCAGTAATAATAAATTTTCTCAAATATTTTTTCCATTTGTTTTGGATTGAGAAGAGAAGGAGTGCCTCCACCAAAAAAAATAGAGCTTAAGCTAGGGCGCTTGAAATTAGCAAATCTCAAATCCATTTCTTTTAGAAGCGAATTTGTAAATTTTTCGATTAAATTTAACTCAGTTATAGAATAGAAATCGCAATAGTAGCATTTCTTTGTACAAAATGGGAAATGGATGTATAATCCGATTGATTTTGAAAGCATAAATTAAACTTTAATGTGAATCTTAATTTTCTCGAATTTTTTTTGCCCGATACCTTTTATATTCATTATATCGTTGATAGAACGAAAAGGCTTTGCCTTGCGGTAATCAATAATGCTAAGGGCGGTTTTTTCGCCAATACCGGGTAGTTGCATTAGTTCTACTTTCGAAGCTGTATTGAGATTTATCTGACCACTAAAATTTTCTTTTTTACTTTTTTGATTTGATGGGAAGAATTGTTCTTTTTGAACAATAGTATCGGCAGAAGCCAGGCTGGAATCGGGCTGGCTTTCGGTGTTGGTGCCGATAAAAGAAGATTGATGAGCAGCAGCAAGGCTATCGTTTGCTGCTGCTAATTCATGCTCTAATGTTTTAATTTTGCTCGAGAAGTTTTCATGATAAGGAGCATAGTAATCTTTGAATGCAACACCAATTGCAAGTCCGGAAATTACAATCACAACAATGACAAGTTCGGCAGAAGAAATGCCGAAAATGGATTGAATTTTTGCTTTGAACTTTTCGAGTTTCATAATCAATTTTATGATTATTTATCTAATCCCGCACGATATTCTGCGGCATATTTAATATAATTAGTCGGAGTACTGGATACTCTTTGGCGTTCTTGAGGAGTAAGCTCGCGAATAACTTTTCCGGGTACGCCAGCAAAAAGAGTATGTGGAGGTACTTCAAATCCTTCGCGAACTAAAGCGCCAGCAGCAACCAAGGCTCCTTCGCCAACCACAGCACCATCGAGCACAATAGCCCCAATTCCAATAAGGCAGCCATCTTTGAGAGTGCAGCCATGAAGTGATACGCTGTGTGCAATCGATACGTCGTTGCCAATAACTAATGGATAGACGTTGTTAGTAACATGAAGCATGCTCATGTCTTGAATATTTGTTCTATCACCAATTTTAATATGATGGACATCGCCACGAATCACAGTATTATACCAAATCGATACGTTTTCGCCAATTTCGACATCACCAATAATTCTAACGCCTTCGCATATAAATGCTGAGGGATGAATTTTTGGAGACATGCCTTTATAAGAAATAATACTGCCGTTGTTACCTGTTTCTAAATGCATATTTATTTATTATTTAATCAAACAAACTAATAATTGATAACTAAGTTGAAATCTTTTTCTTTTTGAGCAGAAGCAGCTTCGCTTTCAATAAATTCTCTGACAGCCGGCTTGACAAAAATATCGTCCAAATTGTGGAGAGCCAGAGTACGTGCCACTATTCCGGATATTCTTTCTATTGGTGTAGTTTTATTGATAATAATAAGTTTATTTTCGTTTACCACACAATAGCCACTTTTAAATCTGCCGTTTTCTTTGCGAATTACAATTCCGGCTTTTTTTGCCAAATCTAGTAATTCTTCGTTAAGTTCTTTTGGTTTCATGTGTTTCTCCATTATTTTGAAGAATCGAGTGGTCGCCAAATCACATACAATAAAGCAGTTATATTAGCCAAATATGCAAGACTACTGGCTGTAGTCAAAGTAATGCTTTTAAATCTGTCGTAGAAAAATTCTTGAACTATTGGATTGGCAAAGTCTTTTACATTGGAATAAATAACAGCTAAAGACAGTTGTATATCTGAATAAATCATATAAAACTGAACTGGAGATGCTACTAAGAAAAGAACTAAAGACATGAAAAGCCAACCGTGTTGCTTTAACTGCTTACGCAAGTAGAGCATAATAGAAAGAGAAGCAAAAAAAGCTGCTATATATCCAATATCGGTATATAAACTTAGAGTGCTAAACAAATAGACAGAGTGCATTTTTATTTCATTCGAATAATTTTCTTTCAAAACTAATTGTGCATCGGGATGGAATAAATCATATCCGATTGCAGAGCGAATAATTGAACCGCCAAACCAAACGATAAAGCCTAATGCGAGTATGGTTATCAGTATCTTCAATGTTTTGTTATATTTTTCCATGTCGTTCATTTATATTAATAATAAGCTACAAAAATACGAAAAGATTTATAAAGTATATAAAAAAACTCATTTGAGAATTTGACTACTACTGATATATTTTAAAAATATTAGTTTCAGACTTTTCCATTCTTTTTTGCCCAATTAGATAGAATAGAGTCGTATATAGAATTAGGGATTAGTTTTGCTAAGTGAGTAAGCAAATACAATGGCATAGGAAAACTATAAATGGATTTGCCTGAGTTGATTGCATCTGAAATTCCCTTTACTGCTTTGTCTGCATCCATAAGAAAAGGCATTTTAAAATTATTTTTTGATGTCATATTTGTTCTTATAAATCCGGGGCGGACGGTTATAACTTTGATTCCATAGCTTTTTAGCTCTACTCTTGCAGATTCCAGCAAATTGCGAACTGCAACTTTAGAACTTGAATATGCCGCCGAACCAGGAAATCCTCTAGAATCTGCTAATGAGCCTATTCCAGCAATAGTGCCTTGCTTTTGATTAATCATTATTGGAACAATGCACTCTAAGAAATTAACAATACCGAATACATTTACGTCATAAATTGATTTAAAGTTATTAGCATCTAATGCAGAAATTCTTTCAGATCCCATAATTCCTGCGTTTAGTATAGCAATATCGATAGAATTCATTGATTGAAGAGCCAAATCGACCGAGTTTTTCACTTGATTGATATTAGAAACATCACACACTGAATAGTATGCTTCTACATTTTTTTCTTTGATTTTAGAGCAAAGATCTTGGAGAGCAGACTCATTGCGGGCAATAAGAAATATGTTGTGCCCTTGATTTGCATATTCCAAAGCCAAAGCAGCACCAATTCCTTGCGAAGCTCCGCTAATAAGCACATTTTTTGCCATAATCAAATACCTAAGAGTTTAATACGTAATTTTAATTTTAAATTAATAAATTTGTCGCATTTTTCAATAGAAATAATGATGGAACAGAAACTCGACAGTTTAAGTAATTGGTTTGCTTCGATTTTTAGAGCTTGGGGTTTAGAAGGTAGTTTTCTTCACAATTCTATATCAGATTATGTGTTGTTTGTTTTAATATCGGTGTTTGGTATAGTAGCAATAAAGATAGTAAGATATTATGTTTTGAAATTGGTAGAAAAAATTGGGCATAATAAGAATCAAACTTTATTTAGGTTTCTACTAGTTCACTTAAAGAAATCATTAAAGCCGATTGAATATTTCGGAATAATGTATTTTGCTAAAGATATTCTGCGAATCAATCATAAAATTGAAAGAGGAATTGATATTATTGGAGTGATAATAATCACTTTTTATACAGTAAAGTTTTTGATAGCAATATTAGATTATATAATTGAACAGAAATTCAACAAAGACAAAACACCAACCAAAGCACAAATACTTAAGTCATTATTGCCGGCTGTCAATTTTATAATTTGGGGTATGGGTTTTGTATTTGTATTGAGCAATATTGGATTTGATATTACTGCATTAGTAGCAGGCTTGGGGGTTGGTGGAGTAGCAGTAGCGTTTGCTGCACAAGCCTTGCTTGGAGATTTGTTTAGCTATGTAGCAATTATTACAGATAAACCATTTGAAATTGGCGATACTCTTGTAGTGGATAATTTCACAGGTACAGTTGCTCACATTGGAATAAAAACTACTAGATTGGTATCACTTACAGGCGAAGAATTGATTTTTTCAAATTCTGACCTTACAAAGTCAAGACTTCATAATATGAAACGAATGGAAAAAAGAAGAGCACAAATAGATTTTGGTGTAGTATACGACACAAAGCCTGAGCTACTCGAAAGGATTCCATTAATTATTCAGGATATAATCTCAGAATTTGAAGATTTAAGTTTTGATAGATGTACATTTGCAAATTATGGAGCACATAGCCTCAATTATGTAGTTGCATATTTTGTTGAGGGCAATGATGTGAAAATATATTGGGAAAGAGTGCATAAAGTAAATATCCGAATTAAAGAAGAATTTACTAAAGCAGAAATTGAATTTGCATTTCCTACTAATACTGTATATTTGAAGCAATAAGTTAAATTTTCGAAGCAGGCAAAGAGAAAGTAAAAATGCTACCTTTGCCTTCTTCACTTTCTATAGTGATATAGCCATCGTTGAGGCTAAGCATTTCTTTGCAAAGTATAAGACCAAAACCAGTGCCTTTTTCTTGATTAGTACCAAGTCTGGATTGAGTACGTTCCGTATTGAATAGTTTTTCCTTTTGTTCCTGACTCATGCCTATGCCATTGTCTTTGATAGAAATATGATTATATAAGTTGTCTGATTTACTCGATAAAACTATTTCACCATTTTCGGGAGTAAATTTTATAGCATTATTAATCAAATTTTGATAGATTGAACCGATCATTTTTTTGTCTGAATATGCATATACTGAATCTGAAATATTATTAGTAATGCTTATATTTTTTTTAGAGGCTATAAGATTTAAAACATTTAATTTTGAGTCGGCTAATTCTTTAAGATTGAGCAGTTCGGGATTCCTACCGATAATACCTTTTTGGAACTGACTCCAAAGAATAAACTCATTCAATAATTCGTAATGAGTATTAAGGGTTGTTTTAAGAGAATGGATGATTTCAATTTTTTCGGATTCAGAAATCTGCTCAAATTCATTTTCGAGCATATCAATAAGTCCGAGCACACCAAAAAACGGAGAGCGAAGGTCGTGTGAGAGAATAGCGTAGAATCTGTCACGTTCTTCGTTGAGATTTTCAATTTTTTCTTTTGAAATTTTTAATTCAAGGTGAATTTTTATTCTAAGAAGCAATTCATTCAAATCGTAGGGGTTGAGAATATAGTCTACAGCGCCGGCATTCAGAGCATCAACTACCATATCCTTAGTATCAATGGCAGTTAGGAAAATAATTGGGATTTTCTTTGTTTTTTCGTCGGCTTTCAAAATCTTACAAACTTCGATACCATTCATACCAGGCATAGCCAAGTCGAGAACAATCAAGTCAGGAATTACTTTATTTGCTTTAGCAATAGCAGAATTGCCATCTTCGGCAACATAGGCTATAAATCCTTTGAGTGTAAGAAATCTGCGAAGAGATTCGACTGATTCCTGTATATCATCGACAATCAAAATTTTGCAGTCGTAAATATTTTTTTCTTTTCCGATTTTCATTTTTTTCTCGACTTGATTAATTGTCTTATAGAATCAATTTCGTTGGAAGTAAAGAATCCCATAAGTTTAAGAACGATTAAAAAAGCAACAATAAATAAGTTTTTAATTAAAAACGCCAGCCACAAAGTCAAATTCAAAGTCAATAAATCAGCAGCGAAATAAACAATTGCAGCAGAAACGAAAATTTTTGCTAATCTAGCCCATTCATAAGGAGTGGGATAGACTTTCTGCTGGAGTTTCCACATCAAAGCCGAGCCCGAGAAATATCCTATAAGCAAAGACCAAGCCGAGCCCCAATATCCAATTTTTGGAATTAAGATAAGATTGGAACTCAAGCTTACTAAAGCAGCAAAACCAACTGCCATAGGAATATACTTTGTATTTTTAGTGATCAAAAATCCGGCTGCAAAGTTGGTATTAACTCCACTAAAGAACAAACCGAGAAGCACAATTGGCATAATTCCTAAGCCAGTCCAATAGTGAGGATTGATAAACTTTCCACCAACAAATGGCATTCTGACAATAAAATCAATATTGAGAGATGCCAACAAAAATACAAAAGCACAGACTAATGTAAAGTACGTAAGCACTCTGGCAAACAAGCTTTTGGCTTCTTCATCTTCGTGATGGCTCAGATAGAAAGGTTTCCAAGCATAATCAAAAACAGTAACCATCACAAGCATCGGAATGCCAAGCCTATTATTGACAGTGTACATTGCTACATCATATTGAGTAGCAAGAGCTTTGAGCAAGGGTCTATCGGCAACGAGCAGTATCATCGACGATAGGTTTGAAGGTAAAGTCGGCAAGCCGAACTTTATCATATCAAACAATAATTTAAAGTCGATTTTTAATTTTATATATTTTACCAATTCAGGAATAAAAACGATGAATCCGACAGCAGAAGCAATCAGCTGGGCAATTAATACACCCATAGCACCTTGGCGCAACCATACAACAAAAATGAAATTATTTAGCACAGCCAGAATAATGAGAGCAAACCTCGTGAGAGCGAATTTTCTAGCTCTGCGTTTCATTCTAAGCAAACCATAAGGGATGAGAATCAATGCGTCGAGGAATGGAATCATAGCCGCAGCTCTAATCAGGTTTGTAGCATCGGGCAGAGTAGTAAGCGATTCCCCAATGGGCTTAGCCAAAAGCAGAAAAGTAATGCTGAAAAAGCCCGAAATGGCAGCGATAATAAAATAAGCATGAGAGAATACTTTCTTAAGATTATCATCATTATCTTTGTCGAAAAATCTAAAAAAAGCAGATTCGATGCCAAAAGAATATATAATATTAATGAATGCAATAATAGAATAAATGAAACCAATTTCGCCAACTTCTTCATAAGAGAGGAAATTGGTGTAAAGAGGAGTGAGCAGAAAAGTAAGAAATCTGCCTAAAATTTGGAAAACTCCGTAAACAACCGTGTCACCGGCTAAAGCTTTTAATTTAGCCTTCATATAAGCCTTGTATTCAATTTTAAAATTCAAAATTAATACTAAGAGAAATGATTGCCAAGTAATTAAAATTAATTTTTCTCATAAAATAGTTGAAGCAAAACCGAAAGAGAATAAATTTATCTGAAAAATCGAATAAAATATTAAGTTTTCCACAATGTCTTGTAACCTTTGTGAGTGAATAGCGTTATTGTTGGTGATATGAAAAGAAAGCTCGAAGAATATACTGATTCAGAGCTGTTTTATCAGCTGAAAGGCGACAAGCGAACAGCCGAACAAGCGTTTGCCGAGCTATATGCAAGGCTTTCGCCCCGGATCTATGCATACTGCCGAAGATTCCTAGGCAATCGCGATGATGCGATGGATGTGTTTCAAGAGACCTTTTCAAAGTTCTTTCAAAGTGCGTCACAAGAGCGGATTATGACTAATGTCCCCGCTTTTATTCTTAGAATTGCCAGAAATTTGTGCGTTAATATCAAGCGTAAAGAACGTACTGATATTTCTTACGAAGATTACATGGCTTATTCTAATGATACCAGCAGCGAGCAATAAGAATTGCTGGCTTTGATTAGAGCTGCTATCAAAACTCTGCCCGAAGATTATGCCGAAGTTTTTATTCTTCGTGAGTACGATGGGCTGTCTTATGCCGAAATTGCCGAAGTTACCGGCGAATCCCTTGCCAACGTTAAGGTGAGAATTTATAGAGCCAAACAAAAAATACGTGAAACTTTGGCGCCTTACTTGGCTGATTTATCTAAATTTGTTTGATTGGATTGATTAATTATATATTTGTATTTTATGGAAGATTTTAAAAATAACAGTGCATCAGAAATGCTGACCCTCCTTTTAGACGGTGAAATACCGCCGGAATTGGAGCAGTCGCTCTACGACTCCCTCGCCAAAGAAGAGGAGCTGCAAACAGAAATGAAAGAACATCTGGCTATTCGCGAGCTTGTAAGAAGCGATGTGGAAGCTTTTACTCCTCCGGCAGATTTTACTAATGCCGTTTTTGCAAACTTGGGATTTCAAGTTCCTCAGGTTGCTTCACTTGGATTAGCTGCCAATCAGAGCCGTCCATTTTATAAAAAATGGAAATATGCTTTGCTTTTGCTTTTGCTTTTGGGTACTGGTGCCAGCATTGCGCTTATCAATAATCAAAGCCCTGATATTAAGGTTATAACAAATTCTAATTCTAACATTAAAAATTCTGATGCTCAAAAATCGTTGGATAAGAATAATATACCTGTTGTTTCAAGCATTTCTTCCAATCAAATCCAAAATACAAAAAACACAAAGTCTGAACTGAATGCAAGTGCTAATAAATCGCGCGGAATGGCTCTAAGAAATGAAAAGCCTGCCGCAAATGATATAGCTATTGCCAATCAATCCAATAATCAAAATTCTAATGATTTGAATATTAATAAAGAGAGTAATATAGAAAATAAAGATTTGACTCAATTAGCCCAAAATTCTGAGATTATCGAAAATGTAAGTCCGGTATTGATAATTAGTCCAATTAGAAGTTTTTCCGGTAGATATTATTCACTTAATTCCGGTATGTCGATAAATACAAGAATGCCTTCATTTGTATTTGGCAACAATTCAAACTTCGATAGAAAATGGATTATTTATGGACGAGCAATTAAGAATTTATATGGCGATGCTTATTCGAAATCAAATAACTTGAGTGAATCATTTTCAATAGGTATTTTGGCAAGTACAGGTATTGCAGATAATCTAAGCTTGGGTGCAGAATTTGGTACTGAGCCATATCTGCAGGATGTAGTGTTGAATAACAAAACATCTTATGAAAATCAATCCACTTTGAATTGGTTAGGTGTTGCTGCCAGATATGATTTCAAAAACTTATCATTTATGAATATCAATCCTTATACTCAGGTAGTAGTTGCCGGATCGGGAATTGGTCCATTAGCAAGACTTAGTTTAGGATTTAGTTACGAAAGCCCTGCAGGAATAGGAGCTATGATCAATCTTGAAGACTCATATTTGATGTATATAAGCAATGGTAATTTAAATTCGTTTAATAAAATTGGATTGAGCGGCGGAGTATTTATTAAATTTTAGTAATATTTAGATTTTTATATAAATGCACATATTAAGCTGCTCTAAAATAAATTGAGCAGCTTTTTTGTATTATATAGAATTGGCAAAGGATTTGCTTGATGTTTGTAAATAAATGAAAAGTAAATGTATTAACTTGATATTAATATACAAATAGAATGTGTTCATATTCATTTTCGATTAATATTATGAGTTAATAAAAATACTATTTTTACCGATAAATACGTTTATAGGAAATAAAGGGCATTATAGGGATATTTATGCAAATAGCAGGAATAAATGAAAGCTATTTCAGTGATGCAAAACCAATTGCATCATCGATCCATATTAGTTCTATACCAGACAAAGCACCAAGCGAAGACAAAGCACCTATAGATATTTATACCAGATCTGAAGAATCCAAAAAGTTAGATAGTAAAATTGGCAAGCCTGCAGGAACTGATAAATCGGACAAAAATGAAGCCGGAAGCAAGCCAAAGAATCCCTATGAATTGAGTGATGGTGAGCGCAAGCTGATTGATGATTTGAAAAAGCGCGATCGAGAAGTAAAGTCGCACGAAGCAGCTCATATTGCAGCAGGTGGCGGGTTAGTGAAAGGCGGTGCTAAGTTTAACTACGAAACTGGTCCTGACGGGCAGAGGTATGCTATAGGCGGCGAAGTGCAGATTGATATTGCTCCTGATAAAGATCCACAGCGAACAATTCAAAAGATGCAGCAGGTGCGGAGTGCTGCGCTGGCACCAGCCGATCCATCGGGTCAAGATAGGGCTGTTGCAGCAAAAGCTGCTCAAATAGAAGCACAAGCCAGAATGGAACTCAATTCAGAAAAAAGTACAAGTACTGCAAGTCAAAAATCTCCAAGAATGGAAAAAGCTTTGAATGCATACGGCGGCGATAAGCAAGAAAATAAGGGTGTAAACTTCGATTCTGTTGCAGGCTCGCAGCTAATCAATCTCAAAAGAATCAAACACTAATTCTTAATTATGATTTTCAAGAATAATATCGTAAATTCGTTATTGAACGAATGTTAATTTATTTGAAAAATTGAAATGCAAATTAAACTATATAATTCGCTAAATAAATCGGTTGATGAATTTAAACCTATACATGGCAATGAAGTAAGAATGTATTCTTGCGGACCCACAGTATATAATTACGCTCACATTGGTAATATGCGAGCATTTTTATTTGCAGATTTGCTTCAACGCACCTTGAGGGTAGTTGGAGAGCATGATGTGAAGTGGGTAATGAATATTACAAATATCGACGATAAAACAATTAGAGACAGCCAAAAAGGCTCAGATGCGTGGCTATCGGATATGGGTGAGCAAACCAATAACCCAATCGAAAATCTGCTTATGCTTACAAAATTTTACGAAAATTCTTTTGTTGATGATATAAATAAACTTGGAATCGATAGCAGCCACTTCTTTTCGATGCCCAAGGCTACTGAATATATTCCTCAAATGCAGGAATTAATTAGAGCGATTGTCGAAAAAGGCATTGGATATGTATCGGAAGGCTCTGTTTATTTTGATGTAAACGAATGGCGAAAAAGAGATATTTATGGAAAATTATTCAAGATAGATTTTGATAATTTCCGCGCTGGTGTTAGAATTGATTCCGATCAGTACGAAAGAGAACAAGCATCTGACTTTGTGCTCTGGAAAGCTAAAAAAGATGGTGAACCCTATTGGGATTTTGATATTAATGGCGAAAATTGCCCCGGGCGCCCTGGCTGGCATATTGAATGTTCTGCTATGGAATATGAGCTTTTAGGTCTTCCGTTTGACATACACACTGGCGGAGTAGATCTTAAGTTCCCTCACCACGAAGATGAAATAGCCCAAAGCAAAGCCGGTTATGGAATCGAGCCTACTGCTTTTTGGTGCCATAACGAATTTCTTGAAGTAGAAGGCGAAAAAATGAGCAAATCTCTAGGCAATTTTTTCACTTTGAGAGATTTGATGGAAAAAGGTGTAGATCCGATTGATATTAGATTTGCTATGTTTTCCGCACATTATGCATCAAAATTTAATTTTACATTTGATGGAATAAGTGCAGCTCGAAAAGCTAGATTTAGAATTCAAGAATATATTTATGAGTTGCTAAATAGAAATATTAGTGCTCAAGATATTAAATCAGAATTGATTGAAAAGCTATGCGATAGTGTATTTGCAGAGTTAGCAAATGATTTGCATACACCGAAAGCACTTGCGGCACTATTTAGCTTTATGAATAATAATAATGCTAAGAATTTGGATGAAAAAGATGTGATTCCAATGCTTAATTTTTTAAAACAAATGAATGATATTTTTGCAGCTTGGAGTTTCGAACCTAAGGAAGAAATAGTCGAGGAAATTCCTGAAGAAGTGAATGCTTTAGCGGAAGCCAGATGGAATGCAAAACAGAGCAAAAACTGGGCTGAAGCTGATGTTTTAAGACAAAAAATTAGTGATCTTGGCTACACCGTCAAAGATAAAAAAGACGGCTATGATTTAATTAAAAATTAGTATTATATACTTTTTGTGTGGTGGAAATGAGTAAGACTTTATCAGTATTTTTTAATATCGACCGGACATATTTGACTTTAGTCGATGGAAAAAAAGAAGGAATGGAGCTGTTGTATTTAAATACAACTGAATCGCGCATAGATTTGGAATTTCCGGATTCAGATGCATCTGTGCTCGGGGCTCAGGAACTCGAAATTATGATGTCTGAGTTTGCTGCTGATGTAGATAGGCTCACTGTTACTTTGCCTGCAGAAAGTGTATTAGTTACTAAATTTCCAAGTAAAGAAAATATAAGTAAAGATGATTTGTGCAAGTTAGTAGATTTTGAGTTAAGACAAAATTTCCCTCAATTTAATTATAATGAATTTACGATATCGGCAACACCACTTGAGCCAAGATTGGACGGGAAATTGATGATGCTGGGAGTAATAATTCCAAATAATATTTTTGATACGGCATCTAAAGTGTTG
>JAUQWR010000744.1 GCA_030835065.1 Candidatus Kapaibacterium sp. | reverse complement strand
GAAATTTTTTAATAATATCGTGAATACTTTAATTTTATTTGAAAGAAAACGAGGCTAAGAAATGAATCGTGATGTTTATAAAATTAATTTTGATACTAATTTTGATTGTGTGATTTGTTTAAATACTTCATTACCAGAGATTGAAATATTCGAAAAGTTGTCAGGAATACCAATAATAGCTGCTGATGGAGCAGCCCACAGACTAAATGCACTCAATATTACTCCGGATTATATAATTGGAGACTTAGACTCGTTCAAAATTAATGAATACAAAGGTTATATATCTGAAGATAGAATTTTACATCTTCCTGACCAAAATACTAATGATTTTGAAAAAATTCTTGTTTTTGCCAAAAATTCAGGATGGAATAATATAATAATTTTAGGTTTTCATGGTGGAGAATTAGAGCATACATTCAACAATTGGAGTGTGTTGATGAAATTTGTAAAGCAATTGAACTTATGCATCTATGATAAATCGAGATATGGCATTCCAGTTAATTATTCCCTGATTATGCCAACAAAATTGAATGAAATTATATCATTAATACCTCAACCTTATGTAAAACTTAGAACAAAAGGACTTGAGTGGCAATTGGAAAATGAATTTTTAGCATTAGGGCTAAGAGAAGGTGCTCGAAATAGAGCGAATAAGCCAGGAATAATGATTCAATTAACTGATGGTGAATTATTACTATTCTGCGACGATCGATTGCCATATGCACCTTCTAAAACAAGTGTAGATTTTATTGTCAATTTATAGATTTTTATTTCATAAATTATTTGTAATTTTATCTTTTTATTACTTGAATATTGGGTTTATTCATAATGGAAAAATTGAAAGAATTATTCTTTAGATACAAAAAGCATATTTATGTAGTTGCTGGATTCTTTGCATCTTTGTTTTTATTATTCATTATTTTCGACAATTTAGTTATGCCCTATTTAGTGCATAATAAATCAATTGTCAGAGTTCCAAATGTAATAGGTAAAACACTAGCCGATGCTGAGAGGGAAATTTATAATGGTGAGCTTCAATATAAAGTAACTAAAGAGATTTATAATGAAAAGTATCCTCAGGGTTATGTGATAGCTCAATTACCAAATGGAGGAATGACTGTTAAGTCTGGACGTCCCATTTACTTAACTTTAAGCAAAGGAAAAGAAACTATTCCTGTGCCTTACCTAATTGGCACTAATATAAGAAATGCAAAAACACAAATTATGCAAAGAGGATTGGAACTAGGTAATATTACATATGATTATAGCGATATTTATGGTAAAGATACAGTAATGATTCAGAGTAAGGCTGCTGGTTTGTATGTCCCTTATGGCGATAGAATTGATATAGTAGTTAGTAAGGGTTCTATCAATCAAGCCAGAATACCCAATTTAATAGGTCTTAGCTTTGATGAAATATCATCTGTGTTGAGTGAATCGGGCTTTACTTTGGGCCAGGTTACTTACCAGAGAAATGAAACTTATCTGCCAAATACTGTTATTGATCAATCTCCTAAAACCGATGAAACTGCAGATGCCGGAACTCAAATTAATATTGTTCTTGCAAAATAATTATTTCTGCAAATAAATCATTATGGATTTCGTAATTAACTCAAGAATTATTAACTAAAAGTGAGAACTATAAATGATTAAAAAACTTTTGATTATCCTTGGTATTGGATTGTTTGCTCTGCAAAATACCTTTGCTTTTAAGGATAATGAGTTGAGCAGAGCTGCAGAAAAAGAGTTGATGCGCTCGATGGAGCAACTAAAAACCCAAAAAGTGCCTCCTTATTTCATTTCTTATAGCATTACTGAAGAGCATAAAATTAGTATTGCTGCTAGCTTTGGTAAAATCAAATCTAATGATTATTCGTCCGAAAGAATTCTTGATATCGATCTAAGAGTTGGTTCGTATAAATTTGATAATACTCATATTATCAGAGGAAATCCTTTTAATTTTTCGGGCATGTTTGGCTCAATTGAATTACCTATGAGCGATGATGAAAATGCCATTAGACAAATGATTTGGTACTCAACTGATAGATATTATAAAGC
>JAUQWR010000743.1 GCA_030835065.1 Candidatus Kapaibacterium sp. | reverse complement strand
TCTTTATTGTCGAAAAATCTTTAGGATTGATAACTCTCAAAAGATTAGATCCATCACTCATGATTAAATTTTTACCATCTGAGCACAATCCCCAGCCTTCGCCAAAGTAAGAAAACTCTCTTACTTTCTTAAAGTTTTTGTCATATACAAAACAAGTCTTTTCGGTCCAAGAAATTTGATAAAAGTGATTATCAATCCATGCCAGCCCTTCAGCAAATATATTCGAAGGAAGATCATATTTTGAAAGCACATCACCATTTTTGATATCAAGTTTTCTCAGACTACTCTCGCCACGCATACCAGTCGATTCGTACAAAAACCCATTAAGGTAGAGCAGTCCTTGGGTATAAGCTTTAGTATCATGCTCCACTTTATTGATAATTTCTATATCGATCATTTTTGTTTCTTTTTTATCATCCAATTGCTTTACGGTCTTAGTCTCGCTTGTTACTTTTCCACTACTTTCTTTATTTCCGCATGAATATAAAGATAGCAAGCCAATAAAAGCAATTATCAAACAATTTCTTTTCATCTTATTTTGCCTGCATTTTTTCAATAATTGAGCTAGTCGATTTGCCTTCCACAAAATCAATAGTAACTACTTTGCCACCTCTTGCTCTTACTATGTCTGCACCTACAATATCATCGGGATTATAGTCGCCACCTTTGACCAATACATCAGGTTGTACAATTTTTATTAGTTCATACGGAGTATCTTGATCAAAAATTGAGACAAAATCAATTGATTTGAGAGCAGAGATTACAATAGCACGGTCATTTTGCTTATTTACAGGACGCGAAGGACCTTTCAATCTGCTTACGGAATCGTCGCTGTTCAATCCTAACACCAAAATATCGCCTAATTTTTTGGCTTCTTCCAGATATTTGACATGACCGGAATGAATAATATCAAAGCATCCGTTAGTAAAAACAATTTTCTTACTGCAGGCTCTTTGTTCATCACATAAATGTTTTAATAATTCCCAGCTTAAAAGCATAAAGCCAACCTATCATCCATTATTTTTAATTGAATCAAGAAGATCATCAGGTTTAATCGAAACAATACCAGGTTCTTCGCAAACCACACCAGAAGCATAATTAGCCAAAGTGGCAGCTTCCTTTATATTTGCACCAGCAATGTAAGATGCAGAAAGTGTAGCAATAGCGGTATCGCCTGCACCAGACACATCCGATACTTTACGAGCTTTTGTAGGAACAGATGATACATCGCCGCTATCCTCGAAAAGCATCATGCCTTCGCTACCCAAAGTAATCAATACATTTTTAGCTTTTAGCTTATCAATCAAAGTTTTACCTGCTTTTGCAACATCTTCCTTTGATCTTATATCCATATTAAGAGCTTTTTCAGCTTCTTTTCTATTAGGTTTGAACAAAGTAACTTCGTGATAATGAAAAAAGTTTGAAAACTTTGGATCTACAAATACAGGAATAGATTCAGACTTAGCAAAGAAGCAAATTTCTCTAATTAAAGAAGAAGAAATAGTACCTTTATCATAATCTTCGAAAATAATACCGCCCAAATTTTTATAAGATTTCAATACACTCATGATAAATAATTCACCTGAGTGTGGAATTTGGTTGCGGGTTTCTCTATCCAATCTGGCAATTTGTTGGTTATTACCAATTATGCGAGTTTTGACAGTAGTTGGGCGTTCATCATCAAAATATAAACCTTCGGGGTTTATACCATTTTCCTTACAAATTTCAGTAAACTGCTCGCCGCTGCGATCGTAACCAACCACACCGCAAAGCAGAGGCTCGGCACCAAGACTTTTGAGGTTGCTAGCAACATTTGCAGCACCACCGAGATGATATGTTTCATTTTCCAAATCAATAACCGGCACAGGAGCTTCCGGAGATACTCTTGAGACTGAACCCCAGAAATATCTATCGAGCATCACATCGCCTACAACTGCAATTGCCTTGCCTTTGATAGAATTTATAATTTCATTGGCTCGGCTATAACTAAGACTTAGCATTTCATTCATTTATATTAATTTATAATATACAATCAGCAAATTAATAAAAAAAATATCAATAGCCACAATTATTCTTCATAATCTACTGCTTCGAACATAAATTCTAAGTATGGCAGCAGCGCAATGGATTTTTCAATCATAATTTCAGGCAAATTTTTACTACAGATTATATCTTCATCAATCAAGTCGTACATTGTCAAATCTTTCAATTTTAAATATTCTACTGAAGGATGAGAAGAATCAAAGCCTACAGGAGCTCTTTTGAGCTTATCAGTCTCAAATAATCTTGAAAAATGATTTTTAAACTTAGGATTATTAATAATAGCGAGAAAATCATCGAATTCTTCATAGATTCTCTCTCTAATTTTTCTTAATGGCTTTGGTTCTGATTGATAGACTCCGCCAGCAATAAAAGACTGTCCAGGCTCTATATGAAAATAAATACCCATCGATTTGTCATGATATTTTTCATAATTGGGAGTATAAAGAAAATAGGCTCCCATGTTTGTTTTATATGGATCTTTATTCTTAGAAAACCTAATATCTCTATAAATTCTAAATAAAGAAAGTTTTTTATCGGCTAAAAAAGGTAGATTATTAGCAGCAAAAAGTTCACTCATTTTTGAAACAAACTGTTCTGAAACAGATTTGACATTTGTGTCGTAGAATTTTTTTCGTTCTGCAAACCATTCTCTATTATTATTATCTTTCAAATCCTTGAAAAAATCAATAATCTCGCTGCTAAAAGCAACAAATTCATTATTAGCACTTTTCATAATTATCTCCCAAAGTCACTTGCTGAATCAGTTTGAAGTTTGATAGAAATAAGAGCATTTTCGAAGTCAGAAAATTTAATTCTAAGATCAGTTTCTGCTTTGAGATTGACCAAACCAGATTTAAAAGTCTTTCCGTCTGCATTTTGTTTTAAAATATTAGCAGAGTCGAAGCCAAAAATTTTAGCAACGGAGCTGGCAATTTGAAAATGACTCAAATAATCTTTGCCACCAAGATGATAGAAACCATAGCGCTCTCTTTCAACACAATTCAAGACAGCACGCGCAGCATCATCGGCAAAAAGCGGATTAGTAAACATAGAATCGCTTGCATAAAACTCTACATTATGGCTTAGCAAAAGCATAAATTTTGAAATCAAGTCTGTGCGACCATAGCTAGATTTGCCAAATGTTTCAGTATTTCTAAACAGAGTAAATTTATTAAGTTCGGACTTACAAATATTTTCTGCAGCAATTTTAGTTTTCGAAAAATATGACCAAGGCTTAGGAATATCGTTTTCCTGATTAGGTCCATTAGTCATATCAAATACAGACTCAGAAGAAAAGCCAACATAATGAGCTTCTCTAATTTTAGAAGCAGAAGCTAAAGCTTTAAAGAAATCTACATTCAAATCCCAAGCTTTCTTATGATCTTTCTCACATTCTTCAATATCATTAATCGAAACACAATTAATAACAACATCTGGAAAATAATCCAGGCAAATTTGTTTGATTTCTTTTGGATTCCAGCTTTCTACTCTTTTATATATTATTCTTTCCGGCACATTATTCATAGGAAATGTAGATATAAGAAACAATTCATAGTCAGTTTCTCTATAAAATGTTCTCACCAGGTACTCTCCTAGCAAGCTGGCTGCTCCGGCTATTATTATTTTCTTCATAAAACCTCAATGTTCCACGTGGAACATTTTATCTTAAATATAATGATAAAATCGAAACATCCGAAGCAGATACTCCGGCTATTCTACTTGCTTGCCCAAGCGAAGCCGGGCGTACTTTTTTAAGTTTTTCGCGAGCTTCGGTCGAAATCGAATTAAGCCTATCATAATCGAAAGTTTTTGGAATACGTTTATTCTCGTTCTCCAAAAAGTATTCTATTTCTTTCTTTTGCCTCTGAATATAGCCTTCATATTTTATTTCAATCTCTAATTGCTCAATTATTTTTTCATCTTCCAAAGCATCTAAAAGAATTTGCTCATCAGATCCAGACAATCTTATCAATTCATCGATCTTG
>JAUQWR010000742.1 GCA_030835065.1 Candidatus Kapaibacterium sp. | reverse complement strand
CGAAAGTAATACTTTTTCGGTTGATATCGAAGATGTGAAAGTTATTCGAAAATCAAAGCGTGGTCGCAAGCCTAAAACTGAAGTTCAACAGATTGTAAACGAAGATACAGCAAACATTCCTGAATCTGATAAAAATACTTTCTCTGTCGGAATTAGAGATGTTAGAGTAATCAAAAGAGCTAACGAAGAAGAAAATCTTGAAATACAAATTGATAAAAATCAAGACAAACCTCAAGATAATACTTTTTCTGTCGGAATTAGAGACGTTAGGGTTATAAGAAGAGCCAACGAACAAGAAAAAACGGACGAGAAACCCGAAACAAGACAAGAAAATCCAAAGGATGATAATACTTTCTCAGTAGATTTGAGAAATGTAAAAATAATTCAAAATGCTGAATCTGACTTCGAAATCGAAAGTGTCGAACAAGAAGAAGAAACACAAATTGAAGAAAAACAACAATTCTTTGTTAATGCAGCTGATATTCGTGTTGTTTCAAGGGCACGTTGGGGGCATCCTGTATATATTGAAATACCAGATAAGCAGAAAAAAGATAAAAAAAATGAATTTCTGGTTGATATTAAAGATGTAAAAGTAGTTTCATCAGGAAATAATCCTGATGTTATTATTAGTCCTTATAATGAATCTGAAGAATCAATTACTGAAACTGAAGAAATTATTGAAATTGAGAGCACAACAGAGCAAATAACTGTCGTTGAAGAACCTGAAGCAATTGTTGAAGAAAAGCCAAAACTAACACGTTGGCAGAAGTTCAAAGAAAAGCAATTAAAGAAAAAATTAGAGCGTCAAGCAAAGCGGCAAGCCGAAAAAGAAGCTTCTGTTCAAGAAGCTACATCTGAAGAGACTGTAATAATTGAACCTATTAAAGAGCCTAAAGAAATTATTACAAAGAAATCAGAACCTAAAAAAAGCAAACAATTAGCAAAAGCTTATGAAGCTGTTGAAGAAGAACCAATTGATTTCAGTAAAATTGAAATTAAATACAGTCCAAAAAGTGAATTCTTTGAGCAATCAGAAAGCAAACCAATTGCCAAAGATAAGCAAAAGGTTCAAACTCTTGCTACTGTAAATCCTGAAAAGCTACTTAGGAAGTCGGATCGAAATGATAAACTAATACAATCAATAATCGAAAAAGTAGAGGAATTTCTTGTAAAAGAGATGTACATCGACCATACCTCAAGAGTATTATTGGCAGTAAGTGGTGGAGTTGATTCTATAGTTTTATTAGATTGTATGGCAGTTCTTTCAGATAAGTATAAATTTGGCTTGTTTGTAGCGCATTACAATCATAAGTTACGTGGCGAGGCTTCAGATAAAGATGAGCAATTTGTCAAGTCTGTATGCCAGTCATATAATATTCCATTCTATTCGGCTAATGGAAAAGTAAAACAGTTTGCCGAAAAGAATTCAATGAGTATTGAGACTGCTGCAAGATTTTTAAGATATAGTTATTTTGAACGAACAGTAAGAACTATTAATGGCGATTTTCTTGCTACTGCTCATACTGCCGATGACTCAGCAGAAACTTTCCTTATGAATTTAATAAGGGGTGCCGGACTTACCGGTCTTAGTGGTATTCCGTCGCGCAGACAATTTATTAAAGATGTGTTGCTTATACGTCCTATAA
>JAUQWR010000741.1 GCA_030835065.1 Candidatus Kapaibacterium sp. | reverse complement strand
TTATAATCCACAATTGATCAATATTCCAAATACACTACTAACAATTATCGAAGAAATTAAATTATACGATAAAGAAAATCATAAAATTAATTTATATACTAATCTTAAAAAAGCTGAAGCATTTTTGGATTTAAATCTTCTTCATCAAATTGTTTCAAATCTATTGACTAATGCGGTTAAATACTCTAATCCTAATTCTGAAGTAGATATTTCTGTTAAATCAAATGATTTGGATGTTATTTTTGAGATTCGTGATACTGGGCGTGGAATTCCTGAAGAGCAAATTCAACATCTGTTTGAACCATTTTTTAGAGCAACAAATGTTGGTGTAATTCAAGGTACGGGACTAGGTTTGTCTATAGTCAAACGTTGTGTTGATGCTTCGCATGGCAAAATTGAAGTATTCAGTCAGGTAGATCAAGGTACTAGATTTCTGGTTACTATTCCTTATGGTGATATTTAATTTTCTAATATACAATTAATTACAAAAAGGGCTGCTCAATTAATATTTGGCAGCCCTTTGATTTTGTATCTATTAATTAATCTTATCTATTAATAACAAATGGTTTAGTTACTGTTTTATTATCAGAGCTAAGCACTAAATAATAAGCTCCAGAATTAAGCATATTTGTATTGAAATCGATAAACTGACTTGAGAAATCAATATTAGAATCAAATAATAAATCTATTTCTTGACCAACCGAATTATATAATTTTAGTGATGTTTGATTACTATAATTCATACCGTTCGAAAATTCAATTCTAATTGAACCGGATTCAGGTTTGCCTTGAATATTAATATAAGATGGATTTAATACCAAATTGTCGTCGATAGAATTTCCACCCTTTCCATAACCAACTAATCTTACTCTTTTTTGAGCTTCATAGAAATCATTAGTATTAATAGTTAAGGAAGTTGCAACAGCTCCGGCTTTGACAGCTTGATACTCAATGTTAATCTTCAGTTTTTCACCTTCCTTGATAGTATGAGGGTATGTTATTGCTGGTTCGGTAGAAACAATTGTAAATCCATTTTTTGTTCCTAAATTGATAGCCATGCTAGAAATAGTAATTGGCAGTTTGTTTAATGGTGCAATTTCAAAGCCTAAAGTTTGTTTCTCATTTACTTCCAAACTATCAAATTGCAATGTATCTTTGCTTAATACAGCTTGAGTAACTGGACCTACTCTAAAATAGTGGTTGATATCATATCCAAAATCAGGAGCAAATGTAACTATATTATTTGTTTTTGAACTAATTCCCAATGAGCCAGTTCCATAATATTGTCTCGATGCCCAAAAGTCTAAACCAATACCAGATTCATTAATGAAATGGAAATAATAGCAGCCTTCTTCAAGTTTCATATTTTCATTATATGCTTTATTATTATTTAATGCATATTTAGAGATCACTGTGTCGCCTTTTGCATTCAAGACATAAAACTTATAATCACCTTTTGCTGCCTGAGTATTTGTTTTTAAATTGATTGTTAAGTCTTGTGGGTAATATGGAACTGATTCATAATCAGAGCTGGCAGAATTATTTGCACTATATTCATCAGCTTTACCATTTACTTCCAAAATACTAACTTCAAACTTTGTGCTAATTGTTTCATTAACTTCGAATAAAGGTAGTTCAATATAATTACTTTCCAGTTTCTTTAAAGAACCAGTCCAAGTGAAATTTGATTTTTGTTTATTTTTCAAACCATATTCAAACTTGATTGAATTGATTTCAGATTTGCCATTGTTTTTAACTTCAATTACTGGAGTAGAACAAATAGGATTCAATCTTTTGAAAAGATCTTTTTTGGATGGAGCAATAATATCAGTGATTGCAGCATCCAAATTAAAGTTCAAATCGCCATAAGTAATTAAATATGAAGAAATAACCCAATTAGGAGGAGTAGCATTGGTATTAGTAATTTTCAATTCATAATCATCTAAATCATAATCAATTAAATGAGTAGAATTAGTATTGATGAAATCACTAAGTTCGAAGTCAAATGGATTTACTTCAGAGCCGGGGCACCAATTACTTCTATCATATACCCAAGTACCACCTTGAGGATAAATAGGATTAGTCGAACATCTTCTCCAAATATCAGCAGCATATTTTTGAGAATTATCAACTTTGACATATCCTTTTTTCCAGCAGAATTCAGAGCAGTTATCTTCTGTAGCACCAAAACCATGACCAGTTTGGATTACTTTTAGTCTTGCATTTTTTTCATTATCTTTGAAAGTAATGGATTTAGGAACTAAAAAGTTCTTTTCAATATTTTCATTATACCAAACATGAGTTGTATTCCACATAAGTTTAAAATCAACTATTTCGCGAGTTGGAGTACCTTCAATAAAATCGAAAGTAAGCTCTAATGATTCCATAATATCTTGGCTATATTGATCTCCCCAACCACCGCAAGGAGCAAATATATTGACTTTGCCTTGCAATAATGGCAAAAAGTCTGTTACGTCGATTACAAAATTAAATCCATCACCCAACTTCAAACCATTACCATAAGGAGTGATATAGCGCATGATTTCGATAGGCTCAGCGATTGTAACATCATCATTATAGAAAACCTGCTTTTTGCTTAGATAAATCACTCTATCAGGCTTTACAAACGAAGAATCAACCATTTTGCCGGTATCATCAACTTTATAATTGTTGAAATAAGTAGGCCAAACCCACATAGAATCTGTTCGTTTTGTGGGATTATTGGGGTCGTTGTAGTATTCCAATAATATCTTTTCTTTTGGAGTTTTTTCAATGATATACTGCCCGTCTTTATAAACTGCAGCATAAGCCCATGATGTATCAAGCATATACATCGCTGAGTCTGTAGATTTTTTGTTAAGTCTATAGTTTGGAGCATAATATCTATTGACATATACATAAGCAAGATAATCCCATTCCCCACATGGTTTGCCGGGAGGGCATTTTATCTTATAATTCATAAGTACACGTTGATATTTCTTACCTTCGACATTAAAGTCGTACCATCCACCTCTACGCGATGTAAATTCTATTGTCCTTACTTTCGTTGTGTCTCCATCTTTAGCTAATGTTTCATATTGAAGACTCATTGAAAGTATAATTACTACGAAAAATGTAAACAAAACCTTTTTCATAATTCCCTTCAAAAATATATGAACGATTAATTATATAAATTAAAAAAAATGTAATTAACAATCAAACAATATTACTTCGTAATTATATAAAAATGCAATTTATTTAGTATTTTTGCATCTCTTGTTAATAACTAATGGAGAATTTATATGAAATTTCGTACGATTCCTGAAATGTTTATCGAAACTTGTGATAAATATCAAG
>JAUQWR010000740.1 GCA_030835065.1 Candidatus Kapaibacterium sp. | reverse complement strand
TCCACCATCTAAAGTTCTTAAAAAGGAATTATAGGAGCCGATAGCAATTCCATTCAAAGAATCACTAAACTGCATATCATAAAATCCATAAGGAGCATCATAAAGAAACTGACCAAATCTTTGCTGCCAATTTTTACCTCCATCATTGGATTCGTAGATATAACTAATATTTTCACCTGTCGTCTTATATTGAGCTCTACATAAGGTAATAATATGATTCTCATTAAATATTTGAATGGATTCTATAGGTTTTGGTAATAAATCAGATTCTATCCATGTTCTTGCTCTATCATAAGATTTCAATATTATTGATTCACGTGTTTCTGAATTCATTAGAGCAAGAAAAATAATTGAATCCTTATATAACTTTATGTCTTCTACAAATGCCTCAGTAATCCAAGTATCTATTCTTGATTGATAATTGAGGGGAATTCTTGTATAAAATTTTTCTTTTAAATTATACTCGTAACAATTCAAATCATCGCATGAAATCACATTTTGATTAGGTAGCACAACAATACTTCTTATTGCATAGTTATCATCTCTTCTAATCATATTAAGAGTCTTAAAATCATCATAAGAAAAGTAAAGTCTTCCGCTATCGGCTCCGAATACTACAAGCTCTTTGCTGAACCTCTTCAAAGATTGAACATTGATAGGATTATGCAGGAAGTATTTTCCATCTATTTGATAGGCAAAACTCGTATCATACATAGCTCTTTTCCACTTATAAAGGCTAGAGTCTGTAATTCTAATCATTTGTCCTTCTAAGTGGCTGGTAAGAGCGTGGGCTGCACAATTTAAATCTTTGTCGCAATCTATTAATTCATAATAAATTCGAAATGGCATCCCTGAATCATTGCATGTAGTAGTATCAATCATCTCCCACTCGGCAAGAGCAGGAGATGTGATTGCAATGCAAATAATTATTATTGATATTATATTTTTCATATTAATCATTTCTAATATACATAATCTGGAAAAGTATCGCACATGAAAATACATAATCTTGTTGACATTTGGCAATAGGTACTATGATCTGATTGAGCTTTAATATATAAACAAAAAAATATAAGAAACATGCTATCCTCGTAAAAAAATATGAATACTTTGTTAAAATCAAGTGCCAAATTTAGAAAGGACTTATCAACGCTTCTTAATCGTACAAAACAAAAATAATAAAAAAAATTCAAAATTCAAGAAAAAAAAAGCCGCCCAAAAATTGGACGGCTAAGTATATTGTTAATCATCTAAGATTATTTTACGATAGTCATAGGTAAAGAAGTAGTATTACCATTGATAGTAGCAACGATGAAGTAAGTACCGGCAGGAATATCTGTATTTGAAACAGAGATTTCGTATTCGCCAGGAGCAACAGCACCATTTACTAATAGAGAAACTTCTTTTCCGGTATAATCAATAATAGAAATACTTAGGTCTTTGCTTGTAAGTCCGGAAACGCTGTAGCTGAGTCTTGAATTGCTCAATACAGGGTTAGGACCTAATTTCATATTAAACAAACCACTAAGTTCGCCATCGTTGGTTATAGAGTTAGGAGTACCTTCGCCATTGAGAGCAACTTTCAATTTAGCTTGTTTAGTATCATTAGAATTGAATTGAATAGTATCATTATAAACCTTAGCAGCTTTAGGAGTAAAGCTTAAAGTAAGAGTATAAGAGCTACCCGGTTTGATAGTTGGGATAGTAGAAGTTTTGCCTTTGAAAGATTTATCAGCATTATTCAAGAATTGGTAAGAAACGATAAGATCTTTATCACCTTCATTTTTGATAATAACATCTTGAGTCATTTCATTTCCTTGAACAGTCTTGCCGAAAGTAACTTCATTAGTGCTCAATTTAATATAAGGAGCTGCAGCTTCAGCAGGTTTACCTTTACCTTTCAAGCCAATAGAATAGGATGAATGGTTAGGATCGTTAGTTTCAAAAATCAATTCTGTAGAAGTATAATCTTCGACTTTAGTAGGAGTAAATTTAACTTTTACAGTAGTTTTAGCACCGGGAGCTAAAGTAATGCCTGCGCTTGGATAATCGATCAAAGCAAAGCAATTGTCCCAATCCCAGTCGATATAAGCTTTAGTAATTTTAAGATCTTTTTTGCCTGTATTAGTTATTTCAACTTGTTTTTCAAGTGATTTATTAACAACAACTTCACCGTATTCAAGAGTTGAAACATCTGTAGAAATTTCAGGTTCGATAACTTCAGGTTTTCCTACAAACCAAGTCATAGCATTATCGAGCAAAATTTTATTCATGAATGGGTTAGAGCTGGCTTCGATACCTGCACCCATATAGATAACTTTAGCATTTCCTTTTTTAACTCTTACAGCGCCGATAGTATCGAGACTACCATCATAATAGCATACTTTATTAGCAGTGCTATTTTCTACAAGTTTGAAAGCATCAGTTTGTAGATGATAGAAATCTTCAGCAGATTGGTTGGCAGTGATAGCAAAACCACGACCTACTGTATCTTCTTCGAAACCTGTAAGTTGGTATCTATAGATAGTGATATTTTGTCCGGAAACTGTAGTATGAGGTTTAGCAGCTAAAAATGTAACGCCCATAGTTTTTTCGAAGAAATCCATATAAGGTTTTCTATCAGCCAAAGGAGCAGTTGATTTGTAAGCCCAGAAAGCTGTAATATCAGAGGATACAAATACACATTTGCCAGCAGCAATAGCTTTATTAATAGCGGTTAAAATTTCAGTAGGAATAATTCTGAGTGTGTTATATTCAGAAGCAACTGTAAAGAAAGAAACTTGGAAAGATTCAGGAGGATACTTTGATAAAGTTTCTGTTGTAATAGGAAGATTAACAAAGTCTTTTCCAAAAATTGTTTCATTCAAAGCAGTTACATATAAGTTGTCGCTAGGATTTAAGCCATAGTAATAAGCATATTTTGATTCAGCCGATAGCATACCCAAAAGTTTTGTTTCAATCTTAGGGAAAGCTGATTTCAAATCTATTGGTGTAGCTGAAAGAGCAACTAGAGCAAATCCATTATTATCGCCTAATTCGTAAGTTACAGTAACTTTTGTTGATGATTTAGGCTGGATAGTAACAGTTGGTTTATCAATACTAACAGACCAACCAGCAGGAACGTTAGAATTAATATCGATATTAGCTTTAATAATAACGTTGTTGTCGTTTTTGATAGT
>JAUQWR010000739.1 GCA_030835065.1 Candidatus Kapaibacterium sp. | reverse complement strand
ACTCCACCTATAAAACCAAATCTTAAAGGTTTATGTATTTCTCTGGAAAAATCTTCAGCCAAAAGTGTTTCTATAGATTCATGAACCTGATGAACAACAGATATCTTTTCAGCATTTGCACCAAAATCTACTAATAATTCCTTGACTCTATTAGAAACAGCGAGTGTGCAATCAATATTATTATTGATCAGTTGTCTGGCTTTTTCTATTCTTTCTTTGTATAAATCAATTTTATCGGGATTTTTTTCGAGTAATTCTGAATTTTCGAAGAAATTAGTATTAGTCCACAATGATAAGTCTGATTTATACATATAAAGCATAGGGTCGATTAAATGATAATTGTAAGGAGTATAAAGAGTGACTAAATTGCGAGATTTTGCAATTTCGGCAATTTTGAAAGAAAGCCCCAAGAAATTATGGAAATGGACAAAATCAGGTTTGAATTCATCTAAGACTTTTTCAAAAAGATTTGTAATATTTGTATCTTCAATTTCTCTTTCTGGATTGAAAGGATCTAAAAATACACTTGCACGGTTGTAAACACCATATAATTTCACAGCTGAATCGACAGATTCTTCCATGAAATATGGAGTTTTGATACTTTCGTGGTTATGAGTAGCATAAAACACTGCGACTTCATGCCCTTTTGCAGCTAGTCTTTTGGCAAAAGCTTTTGGAAAAGTAGTACCACCACCAGATTCATTCCAGCCGTACATAGTCATTAAAATTCTAAGTTTTTTCTTTTTGTCCTTTGGTTTGATAATTTGAACTGTATCGGTAAGTACATCGATATAGTCGCCGGTATCGAAAACATCGGAAAGCACAAGCAGAGATTCTGCTTGTTTTAGCCTGTATTCTTGAATAAAAGCCAGATTAATTTGTCCGCCATGCTTAAGCATAGCCGGACCAAGCAAGACTTTGCTGGCATGCTCAAGCATTTCTGTTCTGCCCTGTGATACTAATCTTTGCATAGCTTGTTGAACTTTTTCCAAACGTTCGAAAAATTGGTTTCTTACGATTGGGTTGCTTACAAATGCATGCATACCATCTTGCAAGAAGTAATTGTCTGCATCTTCGATAAGAATATTTTCCCATTTCGATAGAAAATATTTGTGATTTTGGGCATCATAGCTATCAGGATGGCTTATGAATCGTTCAAATTTTTCAATCCCTTCGGATTTTTTGGTCATTGATTCGTAATGATATGCCTCAGAGAACGGATTATACCACACTTTATAGCCTGATTGTCTTGCTTTAAGGCATAAATCCAAATCTTCGTGACCAAAATAATAATTTTCGTCAAATCCTGAAACTTTGTCAAA